>CAMEKY010000001.1 GCA_945921565.1 uncultured Clostridium sp.
AGTATATAATTTGATAAAAAATGATTGACATATGCATATTATAAATATAATTTTATAATTTTTGATAAAAATAAACCGAGCCTAACTCGTAAATAAATAAACGAGTGTGCGGCTCAGCTCCATCAAATGGGAAAGGTATTTTCATTTTAGTTAAGACTTCTAATCCTAGTTCAACCCAAATATCAGAAGCCGTTAATAATAATGATACAGTAATGAATAATTTAGCAAGATTTGTTAATGAAAAAGGAATTAGCATAGTCTGGAAATATGGTTATTCACCTATAGGTGCAGTTGTGGGAGCCACATTTCCTGCAGAGGCTAAGCAATTAAGACAAATTATGTATAACAATTTTTTTTAGTTCCAGGCTATGGTGCACAAGGTGGAAACGCGAAAGATATAATTAATTGTTTTAATGATGATGGGTTAGGTGCAATAGTATCATCATCGAGAGGAATTTTATATTCTTATCTAAAAATTAATCAAGCCTGTAATATAGAAGAATATAAAAGCATTGTTAGAAAATCATCTATAAAAATGCAAGAAGATATATATGTTGCTTTAAGGAATTGTTTTAAAGAAATGATTTATTAAAGTTTTATGGAGAATTTTTATTCTCTAGTTTATTTTGTAAAGCGACATTAAGTAAAAAATGATTATTATTTTGTTTGGGAAATATGAATTTAATGAAATGGGGGGGTAATCACCGTTGAGACTGTCCATGATAGCGTTTAAATAGATTACTAAGGTAATTAGCATTACACATACCTATAGAATCTGCTATTTCTTGAATATTTAAATCGGTTAAAACTAAATAGTTTCTACACGCCTGTAGCTTCGATTTTATTATATATTCAGAGAAGCTTGAATTAGTTACTTTTTTAAATAGCCTAGAAAAATGTGATGGGGAAAGTCCAACATGATAGTACACAAAGAATCAACTTTAAAATATGTCGATAGAATCATTAAGATTAGTAATTAAAAAAAACGAACGGAGAGAATATGGAACTAACAAAAAAGAAAAGTATTAATACTAATAGACTTACTCTTAAGCCTTTTTCAAGCGAAGATTTAAATAGCTTAATTGAAATTCTTACAAATGACGAAATAACAAAAAACTTTATGGTACCAATATTATCAGAAGAAGAAATGACTAAGCTTGCCAAAAAGATAATATCATATAGTTCAATAGAAGATAAGAATCATTTCGAGTATGGTATATACTTACAGGACAAGCTAGTAGGCTTTATAAATGATTGTGGATTTACAGATCGCCAAATCGAAATTGGATATGTAATTCATCCTGCATATCATAACAATGGCTTTGCAACCGAGGCGGTATCTATTGCTTTAAGCGAACTTAAGCTTATGGGATTTAAACGTGTTATTGCAGGCTATTTTTCTTCCAATATTGCAAGTAGTAGAGTAATGGAGAAGTGTGGGATGAAAAAAATAACTGATGAGAAAAAAATCGAGTATCGCGGTAAAATCCATAAGTGTTTATATTATGTTATAGAGTTTTAATATTAAATAAAATCTTACCTTTGTAGGATTTTATTTTGTTATATAGAAAAAATTGTGGTATGATTAAGAAAGAAGGTGATTTACTATGTTTAAATTAATACCTATAGTTGAAAATACTACTACAGCTAAAGAATACAAATGTAAGCATGGATTATCTTTGTATATAGAAACCGCAAATCATAAAATTTTGTTTGACGTCGGTCCAAACGACTTATTCTTAGAAAATGCAAAGAAAATGAAAATAAACATAAAAGAAGTAGACATACTAATATTATCTCACGGACATAGTGATCATGGTGGTGGCTTAAAATATTTTTTAAATGAAAACAAAAAAGCTAAAATATATGTAAGGGCTAGTGCGTTTGAACCTCATTATATAAAGGTGCTGGGTATTCCAATATTTGTTGGAATTGACCCTAATCTTATTAATGATAGATTTATATTTTGTGATGATTTCTATACCATTGATGAAGAGCTTACTTTAATTTCGGGAATAAAAGAAGAAAACTATCTTTCTTCATCAAATCGAAAGCTATTTGTTAAAAAGAATAATTGCCTAATAACAGATGATTTTAATCACGAACAAAATTTAATTATAAAAGTAGATAATAAAAGAATATTAGTATCAGGCTGCTCACATGCTGGAATAATTAATATAATAAATAAAGCAGAGCAGGTGATGTCAGAATCTATCGATATTGTGTTTGGTGGAATGCATTTGTTTAATCCTCCAACACATAAATACGAAAGTAATGAATATATTGATCAAATTGCCGAGGAATTAAGCGAAACCTCATGTGTT
The DNA here is from genome assembly GCA_945921565.1 of uncultured Clostridium sp. Classification (GTDB taxonomy): domain Bacteria; phylum Bacillota_I; class Bacilli_A; order Acholeplasmatales; family Anaeroplasmataceae; genus CAG-307. The sequence continues at coordinate 2,325 of CAMEKY010000001.1, forward strand.
TACTATACATTTCACTGCACAGGAATAAAAGCTTATGAGAGAATAAAGAATTATCTTAATAATCGAATTCATTATATAGGAACAGGCTATACATATAGCATGGACAGTAATTGTTAAGTTTATTTTTATTGAGATTGTATATCATAATTGAAATAATATCATAAATAGTTTATAATTAACTCAAATAAAAGAGGAATGTTATTATGACAAAAATTACAGTAGAAGATATTAAAAATAATAAATTAAATAGTATATTAATCCCATTTTATACAGTTGTTCTAGCTGTTGTATATGGATGGTGGATGTATGTCTTACAGAATTCAAAGAGCCCCTGGGGAACAATTGCTTTGGTAGCGACGTTTGCTTTACCAGCAGCTATAGTTATTGGTGGGGCAATTTGTTGGTATTTATCAAACAGGAAGGTAGCTTTAGCTAGAATTTCTAAAAATAATGACGAAAATACGAATTAATAGGCAAATGTAGTATATAATATAGATAGTGAGGACTGATAATTTGAAAAAAGTATTATCTATTATTCCAGCATTAATAATTATCTTCCTAGTTGGATGTGCAACATCTTTTTCGTGGTCATATTTTGAGGAATCCTATACATCTGCTGGTTACATTTGCCAGTACAAATATGAGGATGTGGATTCATGCTTAGAAATATCAGAGCTAATCGAGGATGAAATTCATAAAAGCTTTTCTGATAGTGTTGATGTAGAAGTTGTGAAATATGAAAAATATACTAAAGATAAAAATAAGATTATTTATGCAATAGAATTTGAGAGTAAGAGTCAAGCAAAGCTCATAAAACAATATGATCAATCATGTGAGCCAAATGAATGGCTTATTTGTATGTATGGTAGGGTAATATTGTTAACAAATGATATTATTACATCTCAAATTATAGACTTAAATTTCAAATAAAATAGATAGCCACATAATATAGTTAAGTAATAGTATATATCTTTATATTATGTGGTTTTTTATTGGATTTTTTTGATTAATTTAATTAAAAAAATCTTTACAATCATATACGTTTTTAGTATAATTCTTTCGTGTGAGGTGAATTCTCTTATGTATACAAGAGATATTAAGCAATGGATTTCATCTTTAAAAGATGGTAGCATTATACTTGCCAAAACTGCTTACGAAACTCATTTTAAAGATATGAAAGAAGCTACATTTTATCAACTTCTTGCAAGATTAAATGATGAAAAATTTATTGGTAAAATTGCAAAAGGATTGTATTTTAAGCCTATCAAAAACCAAGTAGATACATTACCTGAATCTAGTAGTTTGTTAGATTTTTTTACAAGTAAAAATAAAAATGGAATGGTTGTTGGCGGAAAAATGCTATTATCTAAGGGTATAATAGATGAAGATAATAATCCATATTATAATGTTATAACTAATACAATAGAAATAAAGACAAAAAGGTATATATCGGATTTAGTAATTGAAAATGTTGATATTGATTTTAAAAACACTAAGGTACGTGAATCAATAGAAATGCTTGAGATTATTGAAATAATTGATGATTATGAATCATATAATAAGGAAAATCTTGATAAATTTATCGAGGGATTTTCAAAGAATTATAGTGAGTCAGCATTCAATAAGGTCTTAAACGCTAAGGCCTATAAGAAAAGAGATATTGCGGCTGTAAAATTAGTACTGGATTACTATAATGTGCCAAATAATCTTTCTAAGCAATTAAATACTGCTTCAAAATATCAGCTACCTGGTCATTTCTTAAAGTATATAGAACAATAATGCTAATCTATAAGGCTTTCTTATAGATTATTTTTTCTTTATGTTGCATAAAAATGGAAAGTCTATTAAAATAGATGTATGTTTAAAAAGGAGTTCTTAAAATGGCAAATAAACAAATTGGTAATTTTAATTTTATTGAAACACAAATAAAGGATGTATATATCATAGAACCAAAAAAATACGGAGATAATCGCGGTTATTTTATGGAAACATACAAAGAAACAGATTTTAAAGCTGCAGGCCTTAATTATACTTTTGTTCAGGATAACCAATCAAAGTCAAAAAAAGGAGTTCTAAGAGGGCTTCATTTTCAACGTCAATATCCCCAAGCTAAGCTAGTTCGTTGTATTGAAGGAGAGGTATTTGATGTTTGCGTGGACCTAAGAAAAGGTAGTAAAACCTATGGTAAGTGGGCAGGGGTAGTTTTGTCAGCAGAAAAAGGGAACCAATTTATGATTCCAAGAGGCTTTGCTCATGGCTTTGTTGTATTAAGTGAGACTGCCACATTCTGCTATAAATGTGATGAACTATATCATCCTGAGGATGAGGGTGGAATCATGTGGAATGATCCAGAGGTAGGAATAGAGTGGCCATTTGATGAAGAAGTATTACTATCAGAAAAGGATAAATGCCATCCTAATCTTAAGGATGTTAAAATAGAGTTTTAATTAATATTCATAATAAGAAAGAGGTAACTTATGAATAAAAGGGTTAGGAGTGTTTTAATATACTCATGCATTTTCATATTATCATTAATACCTTGCTTAATAATGTTCAATAAAGGTTTTATTCATGGACATGATAATGCATTTCATTATGCCCAAATTCAGGATTTATACGATTCCATTAAAGCAGGCAATTTTAATTTTTATTTAAATCATGAGACAATTCATTCTCTGGGAATGGGTGTAAGATTAATGTATGCTTCATTATCTCATTTTGTAGCAGTATTTATTGGACTAATCATTATACCATTTGGGTTTAGCTTAACAAGCGCAATGAAGCTTACTATATTTTTATCAATTTTACTGAGTGGTATTTTTACATATTGGTTTATTAGAAAGGTCACAAATAAAGAGCTTCCTTCTATTCTTGCGGCTGCAATATATATTATGTTTCCGTATCGATATACCGATATATATATCAGAAATGCCTTGGCAGAAACAATTGCAATGGCTTTTATTCCGCTTGTTTTTTATGGGGTTTATGGAATATTAAAACAAAAAGAGTTTAAACTTAAGCCTTATATCGCTACAACTCTAGGAATAACACTTTTGTTTTTTACCCATAATTTAACAACAATTTATACTATTATTTTAGTAGGTATATTTGCTTTATTCCATTATAAGGATTTAGCAAGACTTATTAAGCAAAAAAGCTTCTGGATACCTACTATTGCCAGCTGTATTTTTATTTTATGCTTTGTATCGATTTTACTTGTACCAATGCTTGAGCATATGAAGCTTGGGATTCATCGTATTTTTGATGGGGAGTCGATGAGAACAACATATGATTTAATTTTAGAGGAAACAAAAAGATCATTTTTGTTTTTCCAAATGGGAATATATTCTAAATCTGCCGAAATGCTTTTATATTATGTTTTCATGTCCTTATCAAGCTTTGGTATTTACTGGTATGTAAGAAATTTGATTAAAACTAAGGATAAGAAAAATATCTATTTAATAGCTACATTTTCGCTTTTATTTTTATGTTTTTTTGCAATGGCAATTGCTAATAAAATTAATTATATTATTTATATTGCAATAGCCCTTACTTTTGGTATCTATTTTATACCATATAAGAAGGTAAAGGATAAGATTAACAAGGATACGTTTGCTGCATTTGTGGTTTTATTTGTGGTTTTGATGGTTCTAATATTTTGGGGTAAGATATGGAAAATACTTCCTTCAAAGCTATATTCCATTCAATTCCCATGGAGATTGTGGGCGTTTGTTGGATTTGTAGTAGCAGCTATTCTTGGAATAGGATTATCTAGACTTAATTATGCAAATTCAACTGTTTTAAAATACGGTATTGCCGCTCTTGCTTGTGGAACAATGGTTATTATTAAGCCTTTAGATAAAGAGGAATATAATTTTGGTGGGGACGAGTGCTATAGTGAATTATATTCAATTAGTATTGATGATACATATAGCATATATGCAGCTGGTTGGCAGCTTGAATATTTTACTACTGAGTTTTACAATGGTAGTAAATCCAGCTTTTGGTGGAAAGTATATTCTGTTATACTAAATTCTAAAAATACCGATATTATTGATTATATTGGTGTTATAGAAGGCTCTGCAGTTGCATCTAATTATAAATATGATAATGGGGTAATCACATTTGATTTAGATTGTAAGGAGCATTCCTTAATTGAGGTAGCTAGAGTTTATTATTTAGGCTATGAGGTTACCATTACAACTGAAGATGGTAATGTTATAGAGCTTGAACCATTTGCAAGAGAATCCTTCGTAGCGTTTAATGTTAATCAGTCTGGATCAGTAAGGATTAAATATGTTGGTACAGTGAAAACAAATATGACTAAATATTTGTTTGGCACTGCTGGCTTAACATTTGTTGGGCTTACATCGGCATTAAGTGTTATATTAAAGAAAAAAGAACTTCAAGAACTTAAAGGAGAAGATGAATATAATGATAAATAAAATTAAAAAGGTTTTTTTTAATAAAAAGTTTTTAACTTTCTGCATAATTGGTGGACTAGCTTATCTAATTCATCAAGGTATATATTTGCTATATACTAAGACATTTAATTTTTATGATGATAAATATCATTTAATATCAACAGCAATAGCCTTTAGTATAGCGTCTATTTTTACATATTATGCCAACGCGATATTTACATACAAAACAAAAGCCTCAAGTAAAACTATGTGGCAATCTATTGTAGTTTTTATTATTAAGTTTGTGTTAACTGAGGTTTTAACATTAGGAATAATGGCAATAATGAATGCAAACTTTGATAAGAAAGATGTATTCTACAAGGTAGTAGATATAATGCTTCCGTTAATATTAACATGTATCACATTAATACTTCAGTTTTTTGCGTTTAATGTTATTTTTAAGGAAGATAAAAAAGAAGAAACAAATCAAGAATAAATAATTAAAGAGGGAGATAAAATGAGAATTGAGGAAATAAGTTTTAAATTGAAGGATGGAAGAGATGCTATTCTTAGAAGTCCTAAAGAAGATGATGCAGAGGCTGTGCTTAATTGTTGGGTTACAATTGCCAAAGAAACAGATTTTATTTTAAATTATCCGGAGGAATGTAATAAATACACAGTAGAAGGAGAAAAAGCTTTCCTTAGACAAAAAAATGAATCACCTTACGATGCAATGATATTATGCATTGTAGACGGAAAGCTTGCGGGGATGTGCGAGATAAACTTTTATAGTAGATTAAAGATGAAACATAGAGCAAATGTTTCTATTGCTCAAACAAAAGAATTTTGGAATCAAGGAATAGGTACTAAAATGTTTGAGGAAATGATTAGAATCGCAAATAAAAGAGAAGACGTACAACAACTCGAATTGGAATATATAGAAGGAAATGACAGAGCTAGAGCTTTATATGAAAAAATGGGCTTTAAGGTAACAGGAGTTCGCCCAAACGCCATATTATTGAAAGATGGAACGCTTTTGAGTGAATATACTATGATTAAGGAGCTTAATTAGCACTTACTGCTAAAAGAACGTGGCGAAATTATTAGGGATTGGACTTTTAAGAATACTCCATTTAAATAAAAATATTCGTATATGAAATCTCTAACGGAATTATCTTATAAATGAGCAATATCATGGGAATGTCATTTTGCTCATTTTTTTGCATAATAACGCTTTCTAAATGTAACTTACTAAATTTGTTTGACAAATAAATATGTTTACCATATAATAAAAACGCACGTTGTAAAACTAGCGTTTTATTTAATTTTAAACAATATACATGGGAGAGTAGGTGAGAGAATGTTTAAAATTTATAAACGACTTAGGAAAAGGGATTGGTTTATTATATTATTAATATTTGTCCTTACCTTTTTTCAAGTTTTCTTTACTATGAAGGTAGCAGATTATGTTAAGGAATTAACCCTTGCTATCTCACATTTAAATTTTCATAATAATCCAGCTGAGCTTGGTCCTATTGGTGATTTGGTAAGGGGTGCAATAGAAAATGGATGGGAAAGCATTCCTGCAAGTCAGCTTGCTATGTTTGATTCTCAAACACTAGATGAGCTAAAGCAAATAGTAAATGCCTCAGTAGGTAATTTGTGGTCTGTTGGTGGCTTGATGGTAATGTATGCAGCCCTTAGTACGGTATTCCAGGCATTTGCAGGAGTATTTGCATCAAAGTTAGCATCTGATATATCATACAGGCTAAGAAATGATTTGTATTTGAAAATTGATAAGTTTGGCCTTGAAGAGATTAATAAATTCCAAACGGGATCTTTAATTACTAGATTAACTAATGATATAGTTAATGTTCAAAATGCAAACGTTGTATTCTTAAGAATTGCGATGGCATCGCCAATTACGGCAGTGTGGGCGATTATTAAAATTCAAAGTGCAAGCTTCTCATTAACAATGTCTACAGCTGTAACTGTAGTTATATTAGTACTTGGTATTTCTTTAATGTTATTTTCAGTATTACCTAAGTTTAAGAGAGTACAGATGCTTACAGATGAAATTAATACTGTTTCAAGGGAGAATCTAACAGGTATTAGAGTAATTAGAGCATATAACTGCGAGAATTATCAAGAAAATAAATTTGAGGATGTTAATAATAGAATTGTATCTACGCAGCTTAAAGCTGGAAGTGTAATGTCACTATTAAATCCTTTTATTAATATTATTTTCAATGGAGCTATATTAGCGGTTTATTGGATTGGTGCTCATTTAATTGGCAAAGGTGAAATGGAATTTGCAACTATTTCATCATTTGTTATGCTAACAAGTCAGGTTATTATGTCATTTATGTATTTGATGTTCTTGTTTATGCAGCTTCCAAGTGCAACTGTATCTGCAAAGCGTATAAATGAGGTTTTAGATACAGATATTAAGATTGAATCTCCAAGTGTTGAGGCTAAGACACTAGGAGTTGGAGAGATTGAGTTTAAGAACGTTTCATTTAAATATCCAGGAGCAGAAGAGAATGTCATATCTAATATTTCATTTAAGGCAAATAAAGGTGACACAGTTGCATTTATTGGTACAACTGGTTCTGGTAAGTCAACAATTGTAAATTTAATTCCAAGATTTTATGATGCGACTAGCGGAGAAGTATTAATTGATGGTGTTAATATTAAGGATTTATCGCTAGAAACGGTTAGAGACAAGGTTTCGTATGTACCACAAAAGGCATTATTATTTAGTGGTACAATATTAGATAATATGAAGATGGGATCAGATAACGTATCTGTTGATGACATTAATAAAGCATTAGATATTTCTATGGCTTCAGAGTTTGTTGATAAGCTAGATGATATGCTTGAAAGTAGAGTGTCTCAAGGAGGAAAGAATTTCTCTGGAGGTCAGCGTCAACGCTTATGTATTGCAAGAGCCTTAGCTAAAAATCCTGAGGTTGTGATTTTTGATGATTCATTCTCAGCCCTAGATTATAAGACTGATCGTCTTGTAAGACAAAATATCAACAATCAAATGAAGGGTGTTACTAAGCTAATAGTAGCTCAAAGAATAGGTACTATTATGGATGCTAATTTAATTGTAGTACTTGAGCATGGTCATATTGTTGGATGTGGAACACATCAATCTCTTTTACAAAATTGTGATATTTATCGTGAGATTGCTTTATCACAATTAACAAAGGAGGAGCTAGGTCTATGAAAAAGCAAAGTAATTTAGTTAGTTTATTTAGATCTCTTCGTCCTTACTATGTTAAGATTGTAATTGCGATTATCTTAAGTGTAGCTTCCGCAATTATTACGGTAGTATCTCCTCAGATAGTTGAGGATTTGTGTAATGAAATCGCGTTTACTTCTAGTGTAAATATGAAAAAGGTCACAAAGATTGGATTTATATTGGTTGGTATGTATTTGTTTGGTTCAATAACTCAATACGTATCAAATTTGATAATGGTTGTAGTAACTCAAAGATATGCAAAATCAATGAGGATGGATTTGATAAAGCATATTAATAAAATGCCACTTCGTTATTTTGATACAAGACAATATGGTGATACACTTTCTGTTATCACAAACGATGTAGCTACTGTTTCTCAATCAATTCAAAATTCAGCCGCAATGTTAATAAGCTCAATTATTACAGTTATAAGCGTAATAATTGCGATGTTTATTAAGTCATGGCAATTAGCTCTTACAACACTTTCAATTATTCCAATGATGTGTATAGCACTTGTTGTTTTACTTAAGGTTGGCTTCCCATTGATGAGGAAGAATCAAGAAAGCTTAGGTAAGCTTAATGGGGTAATTGAGGAGAATTTATCGGGTTTACTTGTTATAAAAGCATTTAATGCATCAGAATCTAAGCATAAGCTATTTGATGAAAGAAATAAGGAAATGGCACATTTGGTTTATGCTATTCAGGCTATTTCTGGTATTATGATGCCACTAATGGTTTTAATTGGAACTTTAGCATCTGCTTTAGTTTTAGTTGTTGGTGGTTGCTTAATGAATAGTGGTGCTAGTGTTACATTTGGTACAATTACGGCATTCTTGATTTATGTAAATGTACTTCAAAATCCACTTTCTCAGATTCCAGAATCTGCAGCTGCAGTTAATCAAGCAGCCGCAGCCTCAACTAGAGTATATGCAGTACTTGATGAGGAAATGGTTTCTAATGAAGATAGTAAACAAACATATTTTGTAACTGAAAATGATAAAAAAGTAGTTGAAGGTAATGTTGAATTTAGAAATGTTAAATTTGGTTATAATCCTGAAAAAACAATTATTCACGATTTTAGTGCTAATGTGAGTAGCGGAATGAAGGTAGCTATAGTTGGACCTACAGGTGCAGGCAAAACTACACTTGTTAACTTATTAATGCGTTTCTATGAAACTGACTCTGGTGATATCTTAATTGATGGTGTGTCAATCAAGGATATGAAAAGAGAAGAGATTAGAGATATATTTGGAATGGTACTTCAGGACACTTGGTTATTCAATGGTACTATTAGAGAAAATATTGCGTTTGGTAAAGATGTAGATGATGAAAAAATCATTGAAATTGCTAAAGAGGTTGGAATCTGGCATTATATTCAAACTCTACCTGGTATGCTTGACTTTGTGATTGAAAGTGAGGATAGTGTTTCATCTGGTGAAAGACAATTACTTACAATTGCAAGAGCAATGGTAAGTGATAATTCATTACTTATTTTAGATGAAGCTACATCAAATGTTGATACTAGAACCGAAGAGGTTATTCAGGACGCAATGGATAAGTTAACATTACATCGTACATCATTCGTTATAGCTCATAGATTATCTACAATTAAGAATGCAGATTTGATACTTGTAATGAATAATGGTGATATTGTAGAATCTGGTAATCATGAAGAGCTTTTAAAACTTAATGGTGTATATGCTAATTTATATAATAGTCAATTCGTAAATGAATAGTTATAAAAATATCCTTAGGAGAAATCGTAAGGGTATTATTTTTATATATAAATATATAATGATATATACTTGAATATATTTCTACATAATATGGCAATATGTTAAACACACTAAACTTTAATAACAAAAATTTTATCAAATTCCTTACATTGTTTCTCCATTTAGTTGTAAAAATTGACTTAAAATGCTAAAATTGATAAGTAGATGGACCATATACATTTGGTTTATCTAAAAAATGAAGTATCAAATATTCAATATTATAGAAAAATATAGATAATCTATACAATCTATTGGGAGTTGAATTTCTATGAGTATAACTAAATCAGTTAAAGAAGCGCTTTCGTTAAATTATAGTATTTCGATGTATAAAAGAAAACCTCTTTTTTCATTTATTAAAAGAAGCTTTGACATTATATCATCAGGATTAGGTCTTATTATTTTATCACCTTTGTTTTTACTTCTTATTATTTGTGTAAAGTTGGGTTCAAAAGGCCCGGCATTCTATGGACATAAAAGAATTGGAAAGAATGGTAAAGAGTTTAAAATGTGGAAATTTAGATCTATGGTTGTAGATCAAAGACCACTTGAAGAAATACTTACACCTGAGCAATTAGAAGAATGGAAACGAGATTTTAAGATTACAAATGATCCAAGAGTTACAAAAGTTGGTAAGATATTAAGAAAGACAAGCTTAGATGAGCTTCCACAACTATGGAATATATTCATTGGACAAATGAGTGTGGTTGGATGGAGACCTATTCTAACTGAAGAGTTAGAACGTTATACAAAGGAAGAACGAGAATTGTTATTAAAAGTTAGACCAGGACTTACTGGATATTGGGCAAGTCATGGAAGAAGTAATACATCATATGAGGATAGAATTAAGATGGAATTATACTACCCATATAAACGCAGTTTATGGTTAGACATTAGAATTCTATGGCATACAGCAATAGGTGTGTTTAGAAGTGATGGAGCAAAATAAGTCTTTGGAAGAACTATAAAAAGAGACATAAAGAAAAGGCGGATGTTTTAGAAATTAACACTGTCATATATTTAAAGTTAGATTTAAGTTGAATTTATTGGAGGATTATTCTATGTGTGGTATTGTAGGATATGTTGGTGAAAAGGAAGCGTCGGAAGTACTGATTTCAGGATTATCGAAACTGGAATATCGAGGGTATGATTCTGCAGGAATTGCGGTAAGAAATAATACGGATGAACCATTAATAGTAAAAGCGAAAGGTAAGCTAAAAAATTTAATTGAAAAGACAGATGGAGGAAGGGCTATAAAAGGTCACAATGGACTGGGACATACACGCTGGGCAACTCACGGAGCCCCATCAGTTTTGAATGCTCATCCCCATGCTTCAGATGATAAAAATGTTGTAGGTGTACACAATGGTATTATTGAAAACTATCAAGAATTAAAGCAAAAGCTTATTGGAAAGGGGTATAAATTTTACTCTGATACTGATACAGAAGTTTTAATTAAACTTGTAGATTACTATTATAAAAAGTATAATATAGGGCCTGTTGATGCCATTAATAAGGTAATGGTTAGAGCTAGAGGTTCATATGCTTTAGCATTAATGTTTAAAGATTATCCTAATGAAATTTGGTTTGCAAAAAAGGGATCACCACTTATTATTGCTAAAGGTAATGGGGAAACTTTCTTGGCATCAGATGTCCCTGCAGTCTTAGAATATGCTAATCAAGTATATTATGTTGATGATTATGAGTGTGGTAGATTAACAGAAAACGATGTTACATTCTATAATCTTGATGGTACAGACATTACTAATACGAAGAAATTAGTAAAAATTGAGTGGAAAGCAGATGCTGCTACAAAAGGAAATTACCCACATTTTATGCTAAAGGAAATTGAGGAGCAACCTCGAGCAATCACAGATACAATTAATACTTATGTAAAAGATAATGTTATTGATTTTAGCGAATATGGTTTAACCGAAGAAATGTTAAAAGAATATGAGCAAATTTATATTTTTGCTTGCGGATCTGCGTATCATGCTGGTTGCATAGCACAATATATAATCGAGGATATGTGTAATGTTTCAGTTAGAGTTGATTTAGCATCTGAATTTAAGTATAGAAATTATCCATTAAACAAGAATGCACTTGCTATTGTTATTTCTCAGTCTGGTGAAACAAAGGATACATATGAAGCCATGCTTAAGGCTAAAGAATATGGTATCAAAACAATGGCTATCGTTAATGTAAAAGGAAGTACGATAACTCGTGATGCTGATATAAATGTGTGTACATATGCTGGCCCTGAAATAGCAGTTGCGACAACTAAAGCATATAGTTGTCAATTAATTGTTCTATATTTATTTGCAGTTGCAATGGCAAAGGCAAAAAATACAATCGATTCAAAAAAATATGCATACTATCTTGATGAAATAAGAACAATTCCAGCAAAGATTGAAAAAATCTTTGAAGATAAAGAAGAAATACAAAAGCTTGCAAATGTATTTGTCCCAATGAAAGATGTATTCTTTATTGGTAGAGGTATTGATTATGCATTATGTATGGAAGGCGCTTTAAAGTTAAAAGAAATTACATACATTAATGCAAATGCTTATGCTTCGGGTGAATTAAAGCATGGAACAATTTCATTAATTGACAAAAAGGTTGGTGCAATATCAGTAATGACTCAAGAATCATTATTTGAAAAAGCTCAGTCTAATATGGTTGAAGTAAAAGCAAGAGAAGGTAATGTTGTGGCACTTACAACATATGGTAATTACAAAGTTGATGAAGCATCTCAATACCAAATATATGTTCCTGAAATAGAAGATGCTTTTTCGGCTAGTTTAGCGATTATTCCGCTTCAAATGCTAGCTTATTATGTAAGTTTAGGAAAGGGCATTGATCCGGACAAACCTAAAAATTTAGCAAAGAGTGTTACTGTAGAATAAGAATGAAGTAAGGAGCTGTTGCTTATGAATAAGAAAATTTTATATAACGCATGCATTGCTCTGGGTGATTTTCTTGCATTTTTTGTTTTAGAAATCTTAGGATGTTTACTTATAACTAAAGATTTTTCTATTATTGATTTGCCGTATATTATAACAGCATTATCATTATCAGTAATTAAAATTGTAGTTGGATTTTTATTGGGAATATATAAATTTTTATGGATGTATTCAATAAGAAGAAATTTAACAAAATTAATTGTAGTAGCCTTAGGAATAGATTGTTTTGTCTTAATATTATCGTCGATTCCTTCATTAGCTAATAATACTGGATTTAAAACCTCAATATATATCAGTATTATGCTGATGGAATTTGCATATTTAGTGTTAACAAGATTTAGTCTATCAATTTATTTCACTCATTTTTATAAGAAAAGCAAACATCGAGTAAAAGAAGATTCGAGAACAATTATTGTTGGTGCCGGCAGTGCTGGTGCATTAGTTTTAAATGAACTTGGTAGAACTAAAGAATATGGTTATAACATTGTAGGATTTGTTGATGATTCAACAGATAAAATAGGAACGGTAATTGGCGGAGTAAAGGTTTATGGACCCATTTCAAAAATTAATGAGATTGCTCAAAAAATTGATGCCAAAAGAATAGTAATTGCTTTACCATCTGCTGGAATTAGTAAGACGAAAGAAATAACGAATATAATTGATTATAAAAATGTCACAGTAGAGATTCTTCCTGATAAGACTAAATTACTTCAGTCTGATATTGCATCAAATATTCGTAAGGTTGAAATTGCTGATTTACTTGGAAGAAAAGCATTAGAAGTAATTGATGAGAACACAGCTAATTTCTATAAAGATAAAGTAGTTCTTGTAACTGGTGGCGGAGGTTCAATAGGATCTGAGTTATGCCGTCAGGTTGCTAAGATGAATCCTAAGCAAATAATTATTTTAGATATATATGAAAATTGTGCATATGAGATTCAACAAGAATTAAAAATGCAATATGGGACAAGCTTAGATTTAAAGGTTGAAATCATTTCAATTACTAATCGACCTGCAATGGAAAGAGTATTTGCAAAATATAAACCAAATATTGTTGTTATGGCTGCAGCGCACAAGCATGTTCCATTAATGGAGAATAACGTTATAGAAGCAGTTGAAAATAATGTGTTTGGTACGTTAATAACTGTAGAACTTGCTGAAAAGTATGGTGTTGATAGAGTACATATGGTTTCGACAGATAAAGCAGTTAACCCAACATCAGTTATGGGAGCTACAAAGCGTATTTGTGAAATGATTGTACAAGCTCATTCAACAAAAAAGCAACATACAACATTTAGTGCTACACGGTTTGGTAATGTATTAGGTAGTGCGGGTTCTGTTATCCCTTTATTTAAACGCCAAATTGAAAATGGTGGTCCTATAACACTAACAGATTATAGAATCATAAGATATTTTATGACTATTCCTGAAGCGTCACAATTAGTTCTTCAAAGCGCTAGTATGGCAAAAAATGGTGAATTATTTGTGCTAGATATGGGAGAGCCAGTTAAGATTTATGATTTAGCAAAGAACTTAATTAGATTATCAGGATTTGAACCTGATGTGGATATTAAGATAATTGAAACAGGGTTAAGACCAGGTGAAAAACTGTATGAAGAATTATTAGTTAAAACTGAAGAATTGGATAAAACTGATAATTCAATGATCTTTATTGAAAGAGATAAACCATTAGAATTATCTCAAGTAGGTAAAATGCTTTCTAAGCTTCAAGAAGGAATTGATTTGGGTGATGATGGTAATATGAAAAACATTATTAAACAAGTTGTTCCTACATTTATTGAAAAAGAGGAAGCTAATAAGAATTTCAAAGAGCAAAAAGAAGATTTTTTGGTAGCAACGAGGTAAATAATATGTTTAATAAAAACAAGAATTTTAAACCTTTTGAAAAAAAAGTATGGTTAGCATCTCCAACAATGCACGGTGATGAGTTAAAGTGGATGACAGATGCTTTTAATAAAAATTGGATGACAACTGCCGGCGAGAATGTAAACGAATTAGAAAAAATTGCTGCAGAAAGTGCTGAAGTTAAATACGCGGTCGCATTATGTAATTGTACATCTGCATTACACTTATGTGTTAAGTTTGCAGGAGAAAAATTATATGGTAAACCTATAATTGGTCATGGTGCAGTTGAGGGTAAACGAGTATTTTGTTCGGATATGACTTTTGATGCCACTTTAAATCCTGTTGTATATGAAGGGGGAATTCCAGTATTTATTGATACTGAAGAAGAGAGCTGGAATATGGATCCTATTGCACTAGAAAAAGCATTTGAAATGTATCCGGAAGTAAAATTAGTTGTATGTGCTGAATTATATGGGTTTCCAGGTAGAATTGATATTATTAAATCAATTTGTGAAAAGCATGGAGCTTTATTAATTGAAGATGCTGCAGAAGCCATGGGTGCAACTTTAAATGGTCGCCAATGTGGATCGTTTGGTGATTATTCAGCTATTTCATATAATGGTAATAAAATTATTACTGGTTCATCAGGTGGATGCTTATTAACAAATGATTTAGAAGTAGCGAATAAAGCACGTAAGTGGTCTACACAGGCTAGAGAAGCTGCTCCATGGTATCAGCATGAGGAAGTTGGTTATAACTATAGGATTTCAAATGTTATAGCTGGTGTAGCAAGAGGTCAATACCCTTATCTTTACGAGCATATTGCTCAAAAGAAAGCAATTTATGATAGATATGTAGAAGGATTAAAGGGATTACCAATTAAAATGAATCCTATTGTAAATAATACAGTTCCTAATTATTGGTTATCAGCGTTAATTATTGATCCTGATGCAATGTGTAAGCAAGTTAGAGATGATTCAAAAGCTTTATATATTCCTGAAAAAGGAAAATCTTGTCCTACAGAAATATTAGAAGCAATAGCATCTATTAATGCAGAAGGTCGTCCAATCTGGAAGCCAATGCATATGCAGCCAATGTATAGAATGAATGAATTCGTTACAAAAATTGGCAGTGGACGTGCTAAAACTAATGCATATATTGCTGGTGGTACATTTGATGTTGGTGCAGATATATTTGAAAGAGGCTGTTGTCTACCTTCAGATAATAAAATGACAAAAGAAGAACAAGATAGAATTATTGAAGTAATTAGAGCTTGTTTTGAATAAAGAGGGTGATTTTCGTGGAGTGGATATACACTACATGGTACGGAATACTAACATTAGTGTTTTTAGGAATAATCATATGGATGTTATTAAGTTCTATATTGTATAAGCATTTTTTTAAGAGATTTTATGATTTTACATTATCTTTAATCGCAATAATTTTATTATCTCCGTTGCTTTTAAGTTTAACAATAATAGGGACACTAGTAATGAAAGGTAATCCTTTCTTTACTCAATTAAGACCAGGAAAGAATGAAAAAATATTTAAATTAATAAAATTTAGAACAATGACTAATGCTAAAGATAAGGATGGTAATTTATTGCCAGATGAAGATAGATTAGTAAAATATGGTAAATTTTTAAGATCAACTTCATTAGACGAATTGCCTGAATTATTTAATATTCTTGTAGGCAATATGTCAATTGTAGGTCCAAGACCTTTATTGGTTAGATATTTAGATAGATATAATGAGGAACAACATCATAGGCATGATGTAAGACCAGGGTTAACAGGATATGCGCAAGCACATGGTCGTAATGCTATATCATGGGAGGAAAAGTTTAAAATGGATGTATACTATACGAAGAATATTTCCTTATTCGGTGATATAAAAATAATAATTGATACAATTCTTGTAGTTTTCAAAAGATCAGGTATATCATCGGAAACTTCCACTACTATGGAAGAATTTATGGGCAATGATTAGTTAGTATCTAGTATTATAACAAAGGGGTTACTATGAAAAAAGTATTATTTGTGGCTTCGGTTTATAAATTTCTAAAATTTGAAGTCAATGATATGAAATTGTTAAAAAGCAAAGGGTTTGAGATTCATACTGCAACTAATATGAATGAGGCTGATTGGCTAAAAGATAATGGTGATTTTGATTTTTTAAATTTAATAAAACATCAAATAGATTTCGGAAGAACACCATTTTCAGTTAAAAACTTTAAAGCTTATAAACAAATAAAAAAATTATTGAAAACAGAAAAATTTGATTTGATCCATTGTCATACTCCAGTAGCAGCTGCAATAGCTAGATTTGCTGCAAAAAAATATAGGAAATGTGGTTTAAAAGTTATATATACATGCCATGGATTTCATTTTCATCAAAAATCTTCCAAAATTAATTGGTTATTATATTATCCAATCGAAAAAATTTTGGCAAGGTATACCGATATGATAATTACTATTAATAAAGAAGATTATAAAATTATCAAAAAATTTAAAACACCAGAAAAAAGATATATTCCTGGTGTTGGTGTTGATACTAATTATATATATGATTTGCCTGTTAATACAAGTAAAATTAGAAATGATATTGGGCTGAAAGAAAATGATTTTATGATTTTATCTGTAGGTGAACTATCCAAGAGAAAAAATCATGAAGTTATTATCAAAGCACTTGCAAATATAAATGCTTCAAACATCTTTTATGTTATTTGTGGAACTGGTAATCTAGAGAATTATTTAAAGTGCTTAGCAAATAGCCTAGGTGTTGAAAAAAAAGTTATATTTTTAGGGCAACAACCTTATAATAGAGTAATTGAACTTCAAAAAGCTTCAAATATTGGTGCATTGCCATCTGTTATTGAAGGTTTAGGTTTGGCTGGAATCGAGACATTAGCAGCAGCAAAACCCATTATTGCATCCAAGGTACATGGTATTAATGACTATGTTATCGATTATATAACTGGAATTGGTTGTGAACCATACGATGTTAATGAGTTTAAAAATGCGATTGAAAAACTAAAAAATGATAGTAATTTATATACAACTTGTAGTAAAAATGCTAAAAGCAAATCTTCTGAATTTGATATAAAAATTGTTTCTAAGCTTATGTCTGATAATTATGATTTTTTTTCTAAATGATATATTTTAGAGAGGTGATTATTCTGAAGTACATTATATATACGGGTGTATTGTTTATGCCTGATAAAAATGCTGCATCTCAAAGAGCTATTGCAATATCTAAACTGATAGAAAAATGTGGATATGTTCCTATAATTGTTGGAATGAATCCTGATATCACTGAAGATAATATCATAAAGACAGAAAAAGTTTATATGGGAATCAAATATTATGAGATGAAGTATCCAAATAGTTCTTTTAAGTGGATAAAAATGTTATTTGATTATAAAAAGATTATTGGTATTATTGATTTCCTTGGTAGAAATAATTGTAAAGCAATAATCGCAATGGATTATTTTTCGCCGGCTTTGAACTCATTGATGAAATATTGTAATAAGAATAAACTTAAATTGATTCTAGATTCTGTTGATTGGTTTGGAAAATCAAATTATGCTTTTCCTAAAAACATAATTAAAAATATAGATACTTTTATTAGGATGAGAATTTTAAATAAAAGAAGTGATTACTTAATTGTCATAAGTAAATATTTAGAAAATTACTATAAAAAAAATGCCAATCATATAATTTGTTTACCAGGGATCTATTATCTCTCTACTAAATTGGCATATGATAAATATAAGATAAAAAATGATTATAGAACAATATCATTTGTTGGTTCGCCCGGAAGAAAATGCGAAAAAGAGAAAATTGATTGGGTAATTGAAGCAATCTGTAGAAATTGTGAATCTGGGATAAAAATTAAATTTATAATTGCTGGAATTGATGAGGAAATTTTAAGAAAAAACCGCCCTGATCTTTTTGCTTTACCAAACTTCAATGAGTTTATTGAAATTAGAGGAAGAATAAGTCATTCTGAATGTAATGAAATTATAAGTAAAAGTGATTTTACAGTTATTATTAGAGAAAATACTCGCTTATCAAATGCGGGATTTCCAACTAAATTAGGAGAGTCATTTGCATTTGGGACTCCTGTTCTAGTTACTCCGACAAGTGATATATGTGATTATATTCCAAACGGCTATGGTTTTATATCTGATTCATGTACATATACGGATGTAGAAAAATTGATTTTAAAATTAAAGGATGTATCTAATGAAGAGATTGTTCATATGCATGAAGTTGTAATTAGAAACAATCCATTAGAATACGATAAATTTATCGATTTATTCAAAACTATCATTGATGATTAAAACTATATGAGAGGAAGTGATACTTAGTGGAAATTGAGAAAAAGCAATCTATACCTATAAGCTATAATATTAATTTGCGTATAAACGATATTATAGCAGCTTTAGTTATTTGTTTTAGTTTAATTAACGGAGCAATCGGGATTGATAGTATAAGTTATTTTACAATATCTGTTATTTTTGTCTTTTTGATTTTAGGATTAATGAACAAAACAATAAGAATTACAAAACCTACAATTTATATTTTTGCATTTGTGATTGTCATTTTTTTGTTTTCTTTTATCAGGGTAGATGACAAATATTATACTTATTATTATTTTAAGTATTTCTTAGGTTTTTGTGCAATTTCACTGCTTGCAGGCGCTCAAAAATTTTCGTTAAAAAAAGTACTCTTATGTATTGAGATTATAGGATTTATTTGTGTTTCAATATTTCTAGTAAGAGGATTTGACAGTTATGATGCTTCTATTCAAATGGGTATTGCCTATTCTATTCTTCCAGTATTCTACTCGTCACTTATTAATCTAAAGCAAAAAAATCATAGTAGATTTATTTCTTTAATAAACTTTGTTGAAATTTTGTGGTGTTATGCGATAATGGCCCCAAGAGGGATTTGGCTGAATATTGTTATTACTGCGATTTTGTATTTTTTTGTTTTTTTTGGAAAAAACAAATCACATAAGTTTAAAATAAAAGCTAGAATATGTATCTTAATAATTATATTTTTTTCTATTTTATTTTTATATTTTTATTTTGAAAAAATTCTGTTATTTACATCAGATTTAGTTTTTAAAATTACGAAAGATAAAGTTTATGCTTTGGAAAAGATGATTTTTCTTTTTAATTCTGGGGACTTAACCAATGGTCGCTCTGATTTGGTTCTATTAGCTCAAGAATTGTCAAAAGGACATATGTTTTTTGGTCGTGGAATAGGATTCTATGAAATTGTACAAGGCGGAGGCGGCTATGTTCACAATATTATATATCAGTCGATAGTTGAAGCAGGTATTTTTTTTGTAATTCCTTTAATTCTAATTTTGATATATTCTTTGAAGCATTTATTACGTATTTACAAAAAAAATAATGTCTTAGAAATGTGTTTTTTTATATTACTTTTTTCTAATGGATTTGTTGTTCTTTTCTATTCGTCAGTTTATTGGAAGTTGTTAATTTTTTGGTTTTTTTTAGGCTATTTATATAATTATGAAAGGCAACATAGGTTGCACAAGAGGAAAAAATTATGAAATATATACTTAGAGAAATTTATTATTACTTCATCAAAATATTTATTAAATTAAAATATAAACATATCAAAATTTGTTTTAGAGCAAAAATTGGAAAAAAAAGTGTATTTGAAGGACATAATAAAATAGAACATCATTCATATTTTAATGGTTATCTTGGGATGGGATCTTATATTGGTGAGTATTCAAATGTTTCTGGAAAAGTAGGAAGATATTGTTCAATTGGAGGACATGTTAATGTCATTTCTTTAACTCATCCTGTTAGAAATTTTGTTTCAACATCTCCTTGTTTTTATTCTACAAAAAAACAAAATGGAATGTCATATGTTAACAAGCAAAAGTTTAACGAAGAATTACATGTGGAAAATTCTGATTATCCTGTTATCATTGGTAATGATGTGTATATAGGTTTTGGAGCAACAATTATTGCACCTGTTGTTATTGGTGATGGTGCTGTAATTGCGGCTGGATCTATTGTTACAAAAAATGTTGAGCCTTATACAATAGTTGGTGGAAATCCTGCCAGAGAAATTGG
Source organism: uncultured Clostridium sp. (assembly GCA_945921565.1). Classification (GTDB taxonomy): domain Bacteria; phylum Bacillota_I; class Bacilli_A; order Acholeplasmatales; family Anaeroplasmataceae; genus CAG-307. The sequence continues at coordinate 22,701 of CAMEKY010000001.1, forward strand.
AAAACGTTTCTCTGAAGAAAAAATAGAAAAATTATTACATGTACAATGGTGGAATAAAAATAAAAAATGGATATCTAAAAATATAGATTTATTTGATGATATTTCTAGATTTTTATCAAGTGATTTAATGTGATTTGATGGTGAAAAATATGGATAGGTTAGGAATTGTTATAATTGGATATAAAAATGTTTTAGGAATAAAACGCTTGTTTGATTCTTTATCTAAGGTTGATTTTTGCGGAGAGTCTGACTTGACTTTGATTATTAGTATTGATTATTCTGGGGATAAATCTGTTGAAAACTTAGCTAATACTTATGATTGGAAATATGGTAAGAAAATTGTAGTTGCTCATGATAAAAATTTAGGATTAAGAAAACATATTTTATCTTGCGGAAGTTATATGGATAAGTATGACTTATCTGCTATCGCTGTACTCGAAGATGATATTTATATTTCGCCAGAAATGTATAAATATATGTGTTCTGCTGTTGAATTTTATAAGTCTGATTCACGAATTACTGGTATTTCATTGTATAAACATGAATTCAATATTAACGCAAAACATCCTTTCATGGATTACTTTGATTGTGGAGATACTTTTTTTATACAATATGCTATGTCTTGGGGACAGATTTGGTTAAAGGATAAATGGGATTCATTTATACGTTGGTATAATGAAGAAAAATGGAAAAACATTGATGAGAGCAAAATCCCTAGTAATATTTTAAAATGGAAAAATTCTTGGTTGAAGTATCATATTATGTATTGTATAGAACAAAATTTATATTTTGTCTATCCAAGAGTATCGTTATCCACAAACTTTTCTGATATTGGAGCACATAATAAATCTTTTTCAACATCAATGCAGGTTAAATTATGTATGAATAAAGATGTTGATTGGAATTTTACAAAATTTGATGATACATTGGCAGTATATGATGCATTTTTTGAAAATGTAAATTTGGCGAAATTTTTAAATATTACAAATGCTGATGTTGATTTGTATGGTGTTAAGAAGCTAAATGAGAAAAGCAAATACATTATTACTAGGAAACGTCTACCTTATAAGATAGTTAAGTCATGGGGATTGCAATTAAGACCAATGGAAGCTAATATTTTATTGGGTATTCCTGGTGATGAAATAATTTTGTATGATTTATCACACAAAGAAAAAAACAAAAAGCAAAAAAAGAATTATGATAAAATTTTTGAATATGATTTAAAAGGAATCAATATTGTTTCATTTGAAAATGTTAAATATTGTATTAAATTTATTTTAAAATATATTAAGCTAAAACTTAAATGGAAAAAAAAGAAGTGATTATATGAGTAATATATTAATACTTACTAACAAATATTCTGGTAATTCAAGTGCGAACGGAATATGCGCAAGAAACATTGTAAATGAATTAAAAAAAGTAGGGCATAAAACTTATATATTATGTTATGAAAACCAGTGTATAGAAGATAATGTTTATTCTATTTCGAATAAAAAAAATAAGAATAATAATAGAATTGTGAGTATCTTTAGTTTTATAAAAAGTTTTTTTGTGAAAACAATAGATAAGAAAAAATCTCTAGAATATCAGGAATATACTTTACGGATGATAGATGAAAAGCAAATTGATGCTGTCATTTGTTTCTTCTTCCCACTAGAAACGATTACTGTTTTAAAATCTATAAAAAATAATTTTCCAAGAGTAAAAACATTTATATATGAATTAGATTCTATCGGTGATGGTATTTTTGCTAGTTATAAGATTAGGTACTTAGCAATTAAGAATTACGAGAGGTGGGCGAGTCAATATTATTATTATGCGGACAATGTTTTTATAATGAAAAGTCATGAGAAATATTGGCGTAGAGTTTGGGGAAAGAAATATGAAAATAAGCTTATTGTTTCTGATATTCCTGTTCTTCTTAATATTATTGAATACGATTCTTTAAAAATTAACAAGCAGAAATTTAGCATGATATACACTGGGGAATTAAATAAAAAGTATCGTTCTCCTATTTATTTTTTGAAATTTATTGATGAAATATCAATGAAATATAATGTTTCTGTTAAATTTTATACCAAAGGAAATTGTGAGAATATAATAAAACATAAAACTCAAAAATCAAATTGTATAAAACAGTGTGGATATGTTACTAAAGATGTGCTTGATAATGAAATCTATAATTCTGATATACTAATAAGTATTGGAAATAATAAATCTAATAGCGTTCCATCAAAACTTATTACATATATGTCATATGGAAAACCAATCATTCATTTTTCAAAACAAAATAATGATATTTGTGAAACATATTTAAACAAATATAAGTATGGTTTAGTTTTGTCTGAAAAAATGTCTATTAGATATAATTTAGAAAAGTTTCGTGTATTTTTTAATAATTTAAATAATTACAATATTGATTGCTCTGAAATCATAAAAATTCTTGAAATGAACACACCACAATATAGTGTTAATTTAATGAATAAATTTATTGAACAGTAAACTATGATACGAGGTGAGATGTTTTGAAAAATCAAAATAAAGGTTTTATTGCTTTGATTTGGGCTTCTTCAGATAAATTTTTTACAAATGTAATTGCTTTAATTATATCTATTATTTTAGCTAGACTAATTGATCCCAGTGAATTTGGTATATTAGCAACTGCGTCTATTTTTACAATTCTTTTGTCATTATTTGTAGAGCCTGGAATGACTAGCGCATTAATTCAAAAGAAGAATAGTGATAAGTTGGATTTTTCTACAATTCAAACTTTTAATCTATTTTTTGGCATTATACTATATTTTGCATTGTTTTTTTTATCAAATCCTATTTCATCTTGGTTCAAAATGCCGATTCTATCATTAGTAATAAAAATACTTGGTTTACAAATCGTTATTGGTGGAATCAATTCTGTTCAAGTGGCATATGTTCAAAAAAATATGATGTTCAAGAAATATCTTATATGTTCTATTGTTTCTATAACTTTTAGTGCAGTGATTGCTATTTTTATGGCTTTTAAAGGATATGGTGTATGGGCACTTGTTACTTATAACTTATTGAAACAGTTTCTGATAACAGTTTTGACATTTTTTATATTTAAATGTAGATTTGGATTTAAATTTTCAAAAGAGCGTTTTAGGGAAATGTTTCCATTCGCAAGTAAAATCTTGTTTTCAAAATTTATAGATCAAGGGTATGTAGAATTTACACAATTAATAACTAGTAAAGAATTTTCAACTACTGATTTGGCTTATTATAATAAAGGAAAGTCATTTCCTGAATTAATCATGCTTAGTATAAATAATGCTTTATCTAGTGTGATGTTCCCTTATTTTTCAGAGTTGCAAGATGATAAAGAGTCTTTTTCTAGTTCTATTCGAAATTTCATACAATTAACTTCTTATATATGTATACCAATGATGATTGGTTTATGTGCTTGCGCAAAAAATTTCATATTAGTTATTTTGAATGAAAAATGGGTTGATAGTGTTCCTTTTCTTCAATTATATTGTGTGTATTATTTATTTATTCCTTTTAGCAATGTTGTTCAACAATCATTAAAAGCATTAGGTAATAGCATAATTCCGTTATTTATTCAAATTTTTAAATTTGTTATCAGTATTGTATCTCTAATTGTTTTGCTATTGCTTCTTAAATCACCTATCGCTATAGCTTTATCTGTAGCAATTTCTTATAGTATTGCTTTCATTGTAGAATCCATTATAGCATCTAAATTTCTTGACTATAAAATTAGATCAATTTTTATAGATATGGGTCCTTCATTAATAGCTTCATGCTTAATGGGGCTTGGTGTATATTTAATTGGTTTTTTGAATTTAAATTTAATTGTTAAATTGTTGATTCAAGTTATTTTTGGTATAATTTTTTATCTAGTTTTTTCGGTAAAATTTAAATTCCCGCAGATTAATTATATAAAAAATATGTTTTTTAATAAGAAGGAGGAAAAAAATGAAGATGTCAATCATTCCTGATAAAGAGTTTTTATCCAAAATTATTTCATCTAGATTTCCAATAAAGAAAAACCCTAAGCATTTATTTGGATATACTAAAATAATAGATAATGACGATTTTTCTATTTATGAAAGACCGTTCGGAAGAGATAAGGTTGTTGCAGCTTATGGTGATACTATAGTAAAGCAGCATGGTGATTTAGATATTTTCTATATACCAGATGCAAGATTAAATATTTTAAAATATCATATTAAATTAAACCAAAATTCTTTTCCTGGGCTTATTAAAAATAGCATTATCTCACAGTGCATATTAATTCCATATTTGAGAATTGTAAAAAAAGATACTTATATTAGAGATGTTAGGCTTTGTGTTATTACTGACAAAGGGCAAATTTTTCATAATAAACCATCTCGTAATTTTGATTGCGATGGTTATTCGTTGAAAAATGATGTCGTTAGGTTTGAGGAGAGTGTTGTTTGGGACATTCCAGGCAGAAAACATCCGACTAACCACGAAAACGTTGAAGAATATGAATGCTATTATCCAGGTCTTCCATCTTCTTGTTATACTATTTCACCAATATCTAACAAAAATAAGCGATTTGTTGATAAATATGGTAATGGAGGTTTCCCTAGTTATAAAGAACTTGTTATTGATGGAAATAAGAAAATTTGCTCAAGGTTTTATAAATTTTCCACATCAAGTCGTTCCAATCCATTTTTCTTTATTGGCTCTGGTGAACGTAATGATAAGATGACTTTAATAGGAACCTACAGAGCGAATGTTGATAGTGGAACAAGAACATGTTTGTTTGCTTCGAGTGATGGCGGAAGAGAGTGGTTCTGTAAATATGAATTTAGCGATTTTGGTGAATATTCATTTAAGCAAGGATACTCTGATTTATGGGGGACTAATTTTGGTAACAAAATATTGTTGAATTTTAATTATGATTTTTCGAATTCTGATTTTTATGTTTATAAACGATCTATAGTATTACCTAATTCTGAAGACGGAAAGATACAAACTCAATTTAATTGGGACCAGATGGGAAAAATTAAAAGGATTATTAGTGAAGATGGTACTATATTTGAAACTGAAAAACCTCATAATTTAGAAAGTGGAAATATAGTTGCTCTAAAAAGTATATCAAACCTTCCCAAAACTGTTTCATGGCTTAATTGTAGTGTAATTAATTCAAACGGAACTGGCGATGGTGTGCAATTTAAGGTTAAAAAAATAGATGAATATAAATTTGAGATTTATGAATTACTATCAAGTCAATTTCCAACGTTACCATGTCGACACATTCACCATATTAATCCTTTAAAAGATGGTTGGATTGTTGGTACTGGAGAGATATATCCGAATGGATGGCTGATTTATGTTCAACAAAAAATGGCGGACACATATTCAATTGTTTCTGCTAGTGAAAGTTTAAAAATGATTAGAATTAATACAAAAGAAGAGTCTATTCAACGAACGATGGGAATGATTTTATTTGATACATGTGATAAAAAAATTATTTTTGCATCAGATCATGATAATCTTCTGAGAAATGAAATTGATTCGAACGCTTTTAAAAATATTTCTAGAGGCTCAACAGGAATATATGTTGGGAAATTGGAAGATGTAGATGATAGGAATAAATTCGATTGTGTTTATGATGCGTATGAACCTGCTTACTTCTTTCAAAAAATTCAAAATATACTTGTGTTTGCAGGGCAACGCGGTGAACTTGCGATTTGTAATGATCCAAATTATAAGAAATGGTATAAATTTAGACTAAATAGGTTTATAATGTACTATATGGGATATTATAATACTTTTCACATATTTAACGATTATATTATTCTAAATAAATAATAAAAATATATTATACGAGGAGAAAGATTATGTCAATTTTTAAAAATAAAACATTAATGATTACTGGAGGGACAGGCTCATTTGGAAATGCTGTTCTTAATAGATTTTTAAAGTCTGATATTAAGGAAATAAGAATTTTTTCGAGAGATGAGAAGAAGCAAGATGATATGCGTCATGAATATCAGGCTAAATATCCGAATGATTTTCATAAAATTTCCTTTTATATTGGCGATGTTCGTTCATTAGAATCTTGTAGGGGAGCAATGCATGGTGTTGATTATATTTTTCATGCTGCGGCATTGAAGCAAGTTCCTTCATGTGAATTCTTCCCTATGGAAGCAGTAAGAACAAATGTTATTGGAACAGATAATGTTTTAACATCTGCAATAGAAGCAGGCGTTGAAGCTGTAATTTGTTTATCAACTGATAAAGCTGCATATCCGATTAATGCGATGGGTATTACAAAAGCTATCGAAGAAAAGGTTGCTGTTGCTAAATCACGTAACAGTGGTAAGACAAAAATATGTTGTACCCGATATGGAAATGTAATGTGTTCAAGAGGTTCTGTAATTCCTCTTTGGATTGATCAAATTAGAAATGGATTACCGGTAACTTTAACAGAACCTAAAATGACTAGATTTATTATGTCATTAGAGGAAGCAGTTGATTTAGTCCTATTTGCATTTGAACATGGGCAAAATGGGGATATTTTAGTGCAAAAAGCCCCAGCATGTACAATAGGTATGCAAGCTGAAGCAGTAGTTGAGATGTTTGGTGGTAATAAAAAAGATATAAAAATCATAGGTATTCGTCATGGAGAAAAAATGTATGAAACATTATTAACTAATGAGGAATGCGCAAAGGCAGAAGATCTTGGTAATTTCTATAGGGTTCCTGCAGATAATCGTGGCTTGAATTATGACAAGTATTTTAAAGATGGGGATAAAGAAAGAGTAAAGCTATCAGAGTTTAATTCAAATAATACTAGACAACTCACTATTCCTGAAATTAAAGAAGCAATGTATAAACTTCAATACATTAAAGAAGAATTGGAAAAAGAAAATATGTAATAATGGTGGTGAAATCATATGTATGACTTCAAATGGAAAGAAAACGGTGCTATAAAATTATTAATAATTGTTGGGACAAGACCTGAAATTATTAGATTGGCAGCTGTTATGAAACGTGCTAGAGAATATTTTGATGTTTGTATTGCTCATACTGGTCAAAATTATGATAAAAATTTAAATGATGTTTTTTGGAGTGATTTTGATTTGGGAGGACCTGATGTTTGGTTAAATGTTGTAGGAGAAAACTTAGGGCAAACTTGTGGTAATGTTATTGCACGAAGTTATGAACTTATGGTTGAAATTAAACCAGATGCAGTTTTGGTATTAGGAGATACAAATTCATGTTTATCTGCAATTTCTGCTAAGAGATTACATATACCGGTATTTCATATGGAAGCAGGAAACAGATGTAAAGATGAGAATCTTCCTGAGGAAACAAATAGAAGAATTGTTGATGTGATTTCCGATGTGAATTTACCATATTCTGAACCTGCTAGAAAATATCTTCACGACCTTGGCATGCCAAAGGAAAGAACATATGTAACTGGGTCACCTATGGCAGAGGTATTGCGAGGAAATTTATCTAAGATTGAAGCAAGTGATGTTTTATCTCGTCTTGGATTAGAAAAAAATAAATATATTTTACTTTCGGCTCATAGAGAAGAAAACTTAGATAGTGAGAAAAATTTCTTATCATTATTTAATGCAATTAATGCTCTAGCAAAAAAATATGATTGTCCCATTCTTTATTCTTGTCATCCTAGAAGTAGAAAGAAATTTGAGGCATCTGGGTTTAAACTTGATTCAAGAGTAAGAGTGAATGAACCACTAGGATTTAATGATTACAATAATCTTCAAATGAATGCATTAGCAGTTGTATCTGATTCTGGAACATTACCTGAGGAGTCATCTTTCTATTTATCAATAGGTAAGCCTATTGCTGCTGTATGTATTAGAACATCAACAGAAAGACCTGAAGCTCTTGAAGCTGGGGATTTCATATTAGCTGGTATTACAGAAAAAGAATTATTACAAGCAACATCTATGGCTATAGATATGAAAAATAAGGGCATTTTAGGACATCCATGTGTTGATTACACAGATGAATGTGTATCAATGAAAGTTGTTAGAATAATTCAATCATATGTTAGTATTGTTAATAAAATGGTTTGGAGAAAAGATTAAAAATAATAAATGAGTAAAATATTGTTGTTTTATTGAAAGGACGAGTTTATGAAAATATTAGTTACAGGAGCTAAGGGAATGGTAGGGACCGCCTTAGTTAATAATCTTAAAACATTACAAAATGGTACAAATAAAACTAGACCAAATATTATTGTTGAGGAGATTTATGAATATGATATTAATAATTCTGTTGAAGAATTAGATGAATATTGTTCTAAGTGTGATTTTGTATTTAATTTAGCGGGTGTTAATAGACCTGAAAACCCAGAGGATTTCATGAAAGGAAATTTCGGATTTGCTTCAGATTTATTAAATTGTTTAAAAAAATACAATAATAAGGCTACAATTATGTTATCATCATCAATACAAGCAACATTATCTGGTAGATTTGGAACTTCAGAATATGGAAAATCTAAATTAGCTGGTGAAGAGTTATTCTTTAAATATTCTAAAGAGACTGGTGCTAAAGTATCAGTATACAGGTTTGTGAACTTGATGGGTCACTCTAGGCCAAAATATAATTCGGCAGTATCAACGTTTTGTTGGGCAGTTGCTAATGATGAACCATTTACAGTAAATGATAGATCGACTGAAATAGAATTATTGTATATTGATGATTTGGTTGAAGGGATGTATGATCTTCTTGAGGGAAAAGAACGACATTGTGAATTTGATGGAGTTGAGACTATTAATAATCCAAATGGTAGATACTGTTATGTTCCGGTAACCCATAAAGTCACTTTAGGTGAAATTGTTGATTTGTTACAACAATTTAAGAATCAGCCTAAAACATTAATGATGCCTAAGATTCCTGACGGAAGTTTTGCAAAAAAACTATATTCATTGTATTTAACTTATCTACCTACAAAAGATTTTAAATATGCTCTTAAAATGAATGTAGATGATAGAGGATCGTTTACAGAGTTATTACATACAGAGGATTGCGGACAAGTTTCTATCAATATATCTAAACCAGGGATTACAAAAGGAAATCATTGGCACAATAGTAAATGGGAGTATTTTATTGTTGTTTCAGGTCATGGTTTAATACAAGAAAGAAATATAAATACAGGTGAAGTAGTAGAATTTGAAGTAAGTGGCGATAAAATTGAAGCAGTTACTATGATACCTGGATGGACTCATAATATAATCAATTTATCCAATACAGAAAATTTAGTAACTGTAATGACATGTAATGAAATATTTAATCCAAATCATCCCGATACTTTCTTTAATAAAGTATAATATTTATTGACCTTAATATGTATTACATATTATGGCCTTTTTTGTTATTCACATTTTGTTCATTTAAAATCAGATTCTAATCTCAAATTTTTAACACTTTCTTGAAAACCAATCATCATTCATTTCTTATAATGTTATTGTGAGAAGAAATAACCTAATGATTTCAGGTACAAAACCTATTACAAGATTATCAACAACATCTATAGGTATATTTAACTATATTTAATTGTAAAGTTGTTTTTGTTGTCAGTTGTAATCTCTAAAATAGAACATGGACTGTATTATAGGATACCTTAGGTTATAACAATTGCTGTAAGCAATAAAGAAATGTGCAAAATCATTCAACGTCTTTGTGTAAATAAAAAACAGCTGATTATATACCCATTGATGAAAATAATATTTAATTTAAATAAAGGGAACATAAGTTATAGTTAAAATATGAATTATATGATACAATTGTATGTGTAAAAAAGGGGCAGTAAAAATGGAGAAATGTCTTGGTATTGATAGTATACATGGCGGACTTAATAAAAAATTAACAGTAGATATTATTAGTAAAATGATGACACATTAGAATCTTTAGGAAACATGGATGTTGTAGTAGCAACAAACAATTGTCTTGCAAAGGATATATTTGTAAAATGCGATTATAGTAGGCGTACTATCACATGGAATGAATATTCAACTTGCATGAATAATACCTATATTAGACTTAATTTATTATTCAAAAGTAAAGTATATACTGGTGTAATGATTATGTAATCCATATATTGATAATGGTATTAAGCTTTTAAACAGGAACTAATAATTAACTGATGAAGAAGGAGTTAATTTTGAAATTTTGATGGATGAACTAAAAGATTATACGGGTGAAATATGAATGTATAATTTGATTTCATTAATAACCATGTAGTTTTACTCACCATGAGTTATTAAAAGAAATTGTAGTTACAAATAAATATGGCTTGGGCTTCGCATTTAATGGCGATGGAGATAGATTCCTATGTGTTTATTTAAATGGTAATACAGTAGATGGTGATCCGATAATCTACTTAATTGCTAAATACATAAAATCAAAGTATAAGCCTAATAAAAATCCTGCTATTCTTTCAATTATATTTAATCTAAAATTGCTTCATAAGTTTGAAGAAGAAAATAATCTAGGGATTGGTGGAGAAAACTCGGGACATATTATCTTACCTGAAATGTTTAACATAGGTAATGGAATAATAAATGTAGGATTTGTTGTAAATTTACTATTTGAAACAAATACAACAAATAACGATTGGTTTAAGGTTATTAAGATGTATGTCGAAAAAAGGTAAACAACAAAGTAGCAAAGAAAACAATTTTATTAAATAACAAAGCTTTAGTTGAAATAATAGAAAAAAGAATTTTACGACGATTGCAAAATTATTGTTAGAGCATTTGGGACGGAAGACTTGATTAGTGTATCAGTAATGACTAAAGATGAATCTACTATGTGAAATTATGCAGATGAGTTTGTTAATATGGCTAAAGACATATAAATAAAACATTATATTTTTTCAGGAGGAACAGCTATGAATCAAAGATTAGTTATAATTGGTGCGAGCGGACATGGAAAAGTAATTAAAGAGATTGGAGAGTTTTATTATAAGAATATTGTATTTTTAGACGATGTTTTAACTAAGAATGTTTCAGGACCAGTTTCTGATTTTATTAAATACAAGAATGATAGTGATTTTATTGTTGCAATAGGGAATAATGAAATAAGAGCAAAGATTTTTTCGCTATTAGGTGATGTTAATCATGCAACACTAATTCACCCCAATGCTTATATAAGTAAAACAGCTAAAATTGGCAAAGGAACTGTTGTTATGGCAGGAGCAGTTATTAATGCTGATGTTACAATTGGTAAAGGTGTAATTATTAATACTTGCTCATCAATTGACCATGATTGCATAATTAATGATTTTAGTCATATATCTGTTGGATCACATATTGCTGGAACTGTTGAAATAGGTAGCAACTGTTTTGTATGTGCCGGTGCTACAGTTATTAATAACTTGAAGGTTTGTTCAAACGTCATTATTGGTGCTGGTGGAACCGTTATCAATAATATAGAAGAATCAGGAACATATGTTGGAACGCCTACCAAAAAAATCTAATCTAATGTAATACATTGTCAGATGAAATTAATAATAAATGATTTATACATAAAATAGCTAAAATATTTCCTTATGCTTATTTATGTGTTCTATGTATTATTGGTGCGAATGAAGAGTAAAACATTGTGTTTTAAATAGAGGCTTGCAATAGTTGGAAATGACTGAGTAGAAGGTAAATCAGTAGAATAAAAAATGTTATCATTTTTGATAATGTACAAATCTACCTATCAAAACTTTTAAATAATTTAGAAACAATTCGAATAATATGATATAATTAAGTTATATTGTAGAATATTGACGAGGTTTTATATGGGAAAATATTTTGGGACTGATGGTATGCGAGGCGTACCTAATCAAAAATTAACAGTAGATACTATTACTAAAATGGGTGCTGCGTTAGACTCTTTAGGAAATAAAAATGTAATTTTGGCTACTGATACAAGATTATCCAAAGACATGCTTGCAAACGCTATTATGGCTGGCATTTTGTCACGAGGTATGAATGTACATTTTGCTGGTGTTATGCCAACTCCAGCATTGATTTATTTGTCTAAGGTACTAGGGTATACAGGTGTAATGATCACAGCTTCTCATAATCCTTATACTGATAATGGAATTAAGCTTTTGAATAAAGGATATAAGTTATCTGATACTGAAGAAGCTAAAGTAGAAGAATTAATGGACAATCCAGTACAATATACTGGCGAAATTGGAAGATTTATTGATAAATCTAATGCTATGAATACATATTTAGATTTCATTGGCAATCAAATTGAAAAATCTAATTTAAAAATTGCAATAGATTGTGCAAATGGTGCAACATATAAAACAGCACCTGAAATATTCTCAAAAGTAACAAATAACTTAGTTGTAATTGCTAATAATCCAGATGGCATTAATATTAATAATGCTTGCGGTTCAACACATCTTGAATTATTAAAGAAAACTGTAGTAGAGAATAAATGTGATTTAGGATTTGCTTTTGATGGCGATGGAGATAGAGTGTTATGCGTAGATTCAAAAGGTAATACAATCGATGGTGATATGCTAATCTATTTAATAGCTAAGTATTTAAAGTCAAAGAATAAATTAAATAAAGATACGATTGTACTATCTATTATGTCTAATTTAGGTTTATTGCACAAGCTCGAAGAAGATGGTATTAAAGTAATAGAAACATCAGTTGGAGACAAATATGTTGTAAAAGCTTTGATGGAACATAATTTATCTGTAGGTGGAGAAAACTCAGGTCATATTATCGTCCCAGACGTATTACATACAGGTGATGGCGTATTAAATGCACTGTTAGTTGTTAATTTATTATCAGAAACAAAAACCACAATTGCAGATTGGTTTAAAGATGTTAATATGTATGCTGATAAGATGGTTAATATTAAAGTAGCAAACAAGGAAAAAATATTAAATAATAAAACTTTATTTGATAGAATTGAAGAAATAAAAAAAGAATTAAATAATGATTGCAAAATCATTGTTAGAGCATCTGGTACAGAAGACTTAATTAGAGTATCAGTAATGGCTAAAGATGAAGCAACTATGTTAAAGTATTCTGATGAACTTGTTACTATGGTCAAAAGCATTTAATATCAATTTTCATAATTTTATTGTATAATAAGAGAGATGAACAAGTCTCTCTTATTATGTTGGAGGAAAATAAGTATGAAGTACAACGATGTATATAACAAACTAAAGGTTAATAATCAATTACAATTATTGAAATGGTATGATAGTTTAGATCCAAATGAAAAAAACAAACTATTAGAAAATATTGATAATATTGATTTTTCAATTATCAATTCATCGTTAGTTGAAAATGAAAGAGAAATAATCGAACCAATTAAAACTCTTACAATTAACGAAATTGAGAAAGAAAAAGAAGATTATAAAAAAATTGGGCTATCATTACTATCGAGTGGACATCTAGCCTGTATATTACTTGCCGGTGGTATGGGATCAAGACTTGGTTTTGATAAACCTAAGGGAATGTATAATATAGGATTAACAAAAACTTTATCAATTTTTGAATGTCAATTTAATACTATTAAGGATATAGTTACAGAGTGTAATAATAAATTATATGTGTTTATAATGACATCTCCGATAAATGATAAGGATACGAGAGATTTCTTTGAATCAAATAATTATTTTGGATATGATAAAAATTATGTTAAATTTTTTATTCAGGATGAATTCCCAGTAACTGATTTAAACGGCAAAGCATTGCTTGCAAATAAATACACACCATTAACTGCTCCAAATGGTAATGGCGGGTGGTTTTTGTCAATGAAAAATGCAGGATTTGTAGATTTTTGTAAGGATAAAGGTATAAGATATTTCAATGTTTATGCTGTAGATAATGTTCTTCAAAAAATTGCAGACCCAGTATTCTTAGGAGCAACTTACAAAGGTAATTTTGAATGTGGTGCTAAGGTAGTAAGAAAAGTAGATGTGGATGAAAAGGTTGGAGTAATATGCTTATCTAATGGACATCCATCTATTACAGAATATATTGACCTTACTGATGAAATTAGATATTCTAAAGATGAAAATGGTGAATATTTATATAACTTTGGAGTTATTTTAAATTATATTTTTAAAATTGATGCACTTGAAAGAACGGTATATGAAAACTTTCAAATTCATAAAGCAATTAAAAAGATTACATATATGAATGAAAATGGTGAAATACTAACGCCATTAGAACCTAACGCAATTAAATATGAAACTTTTATTTTAGATATGATTAAAATGATGAGTTCTTGCTTGCCATTTGAAGTTGACCGAAATAAAGAATTTGCACCAATAAAGAATTTACATGGAACAGATTCTGTTGATTCCGCAAGAAAATTATTAGTAGAAAACGGTATAGAACTATAAGGAGATATTCATATGGATTTAACAATTAATAGTTTATATAAAAATAAAGCCACACTGATGATGGAATATTTATCTAAATTTACTTATCCTTGGGAAGCCTTAAAGGGGATAAAGGAAGAAATCATAAGAATAGGCAATTCTTTAGATAAGCAAGAATATAATGAAATATCTGAAAATGTATGGGTACATAAAAAAGCTAAAGTCTTTCCTTCAGCTTATTTAGGAGCGCCATGTATTATTGGTGCCAATACAGAGGTTAGACATTGCGCATTTATAAGAGGTTCAGCAATTGTTGGCAACGACTGTGTAATAGGTAACTCTGTAGAACTAAAAAATGTGATAATTTTTGATAATGTACAAGTTCCACATTATAATTATGTTGGGGATTCAATTCTTGGTTTTAAAAGTCACATGGGAGCAGGGGCAATAACATCAAATGTAAGAAGTGATAAGGCTTTAGTAATTATTCATAACGAAGGAACTGATGTTGAAACAGGAGAAAAAAAAGTAGGTGCATTCTTAGGGGATAATGTAGAAGTAGGGTGTAATTCAGTGTTAAACCCTGGAACTATAATTGGAGATAATTCTAGTGTTTATCCTACATCATGTGTAAGGGGAATAATCCAATCAAATTCAATTTATAAAAATGATGGAACAATTATAACTAAGAAAAACTATGACACAACTGTAAGATAGAAAAACTACTTTTTAATACGGATTAAGTTGCCTTAACTGTTTTTTTGCACTACAATTATTTATGATTGACAACAACATATCGTTCATATATAATATAAAATGTAATTAATTGCTACAAAAAGGAGGCGTATTATATGTTTAATAATGAATTATTATCTAAAGATATAATAAAACAACGTAAAAAATTTAAATTATCTCAGTCTGATTTATCTAATAGGACTGGAATTAATAGAGTTACAATCAGTAAGTTAGAAAATGGAATTTTTTTACCATCTGTTGATCAATTTGATAAGCTGTGCAATGTATTGGCTTTGAACCCACTTGTATATTTTGAAAAGGATTCTAAAGAGTCTAAGGAAAAATTAAATCCGGTTAATATCGCCGTAGCAGGTACAGGTTACGTAGGGCTATCCTTAGCAGTCTTACTTGCTCAGCATAACCATGTTGTTGCTGTAGACGTAATTGAAGATAAAGTGAATAAAATCAATAATAAGATTTCTCCGATTCAGGATGACTACATTGAAAAATATTTAATAGAAAAAGATTTAGATTTAGTCGCTACATTAGATGGTGCTACAGCATATAAAAATGCAGATATAGTGATCATTGCTGCACCAACTAATTATGATTCAAAGAAAAACTTCTTCGATACTAAATATGTTGAGCAAGTAATTGAACTGGTAATAAGCGTTAATCCAAATGCCATAATGGTAATTAAATCAACTATTCCGGTTGGTTATACTGAAGCAGTCAGAAAAAAATATAATACTAAGAATATTATTTTTTCTCCGGAGTTTTTAAGAGAATCAAAAGCATTGTATGATAACTTGTACCCATCAAGAATTATTGTGGGATGTTCAAAAGAGGATGAAGAACAATATAAGGTTGCGCAAAAATTTGCAACATTACTTCAAGAAGGTGCAATTAAAGAAGATATTCAAACGTTATTTATGGCTCCTACTGAAGCAGAAGCAGTAAAATTATTTGCAAACACCTATTTAGCATTAAGAGTAGCATATTTTAATGAACTTGATACATATGCTGAATCAAAAGGTTTAGATACAAAATCTATTATTGATGGTGTATGCTTAGATCCTCGTATTGGAACACATTATAATAATCCATCATTTGGATATGGAGGTTATTGCTTACCTAAAGATACAAAGCAATTAAAAGCTAACTTTGCCGATGTCCCAGAAAATTTAATTTCGGCAATTGTAGAATCTAATAGGACTCGTAAAGATTTTATAGCAGAAGAAATCTTAAAAAAGGCCGGTTACTATGGCGATGATGATTCGATAGGCGATGGTGGTATTCCAGGCAAAAAGGTAACTGTTGGTGTATATAGATTAACAATGAAATCTAATTCAGATAACTTTAGACAATCATCAATCCAAGGGGTTATGAAGAGAATGCGTGCTAAAGGGGCAAATATAGTAATCTATGAACCAACACTAAGTGATGATTTGTTCTTTGAAAATAAAGTAATACATGATCTAAAAAAATTCAAAAAACAGTGTGATGTTATCGTTGCAAATAGATATGACGAATGTCTAGATGATGTTGCTAGCAAAGTATATACAAGAGATATCTTTAAGAGAGATTAAATGTTAAAGTTTTATTAGTCTGATAAAGTTGAAAATAAAGGTAACGAATTAACAACCTTATACTTGATAGATTTTAATTAATTAAAACGAATACAAATTTTGATAAATCGCTGATATTAAACGTGTTAGACTCTTAACACGTTTTTAGTTTTATGGTAAAATTGATTGAAAAGTTGTTTAAGAGGTATTTGTTATGATAACAGAGAATAGAAGTACTAATATAATAACTAAATTTTTAGAAAGTAAAATTTTTATAGTAATAATTGGTGCATTAACAATGCTATGTTGGTATATAAATAGCTTATACGTGACTGCATCTATATTTGGTATTATATTAATATTAGAATTAATATTTAAATCTAAACTATATTCATTTCCTGCAATGCTAGGATTAGTATTTGCAGGATATAAGAAATATAGTATGTCCTTTAAAGATTATGGATTATATGTAATGATAGGAATATTATTATTTGCAATAATATTATTTTTAATAAGATTTATACAAAATAGACACCTGATAAAACAAAGAATTAAAGGATGCTCTATACTCTATACTACATTGTTGTTATCTATACCAATGTTTGTTAGTATAATAAATAGTCCTGTAAAACCTATTACCTTAGCACATACTGCATTATGGGTATTAAATGCAGTTATAGTAGTTGTAGTATTGTATGGTATACCTAATACCGAAGAATCAAAAAGAAAAATTGCATTTTCATTTGTAGTATTTATGTTAGTAATTTGTATACAAACAATAATTTCTTCAGTAGATTATATTAAAGAAAATGGATATAAAGATTTAATTACCAATAAGAATTTTTCATTAGGCTGGAATCTTACAAATCATGCAGTGGTAGGCGCTAATATAGGTGTATTATTTTCATGCTACTTATTTACTCAAACAAAAAATATATTTGGTAAGCTTTTCTATATCTTTACTGCACTTTTTGGCACGTCACTTAATTTCTTTGTTGTATGCAGAGGTGGTATATTAGGTATTGGTGTATGTGGCTTATTTGTAATTCTAGCATTATGTATTTTATATAGAAGACAGTGGAAGTGTATGTTGTTAACAGCAATAATGTTTGGCTGTTTAACAGGAATAGCTTATATGTTCCTATCAAAAACGGATGTTGGTATTACCATGATTGAACACTTTAAAAATATTGGAATTGATGATAATGGTAGAGATAGATTATATATTTTTGCTATAGATTTATTTAAAGCGAACAAGCTAATTGGTACTGGTTGGGGAAGTTCTGCGTATTATTTAAAAAATGTTTTAGGTACTTGGGTAACTAATTATCACAACTGGTTTTTACAAATGCTTGCGACATGTGGAATCTTTGGAGTAGTTTGCTTAGGTATATATTTAATAGATATATTTAGGGTAAAAAAATCTCAATATAAAGATCCGTTCACTTGGATAGTATTTATAATAGTAATATATTTCTTGGTACATGGTTCAGTAGATACCGTATTATTTAGTAAGAATTTCCATTTCTTTTTAACAATAGTAGTCGCAATGATAAAACTACCAAAAGAAGAAAAAATAATAATCAGACATTCTTTAATATAATTTTCGTCTAGATTTATATAAAAAAATAGAATATAATGAAAATGGAAAAGAATAAGAGGTGGATTTTATGAAGAAAACAAAATTTTTATTAGTAGCCATAGTATGTCTGTTTATTGCTGTACTTACATCGTGTGCGAAAAATCATTATGTATTTACAAATGTTAGTGGAATAATATATGCTAAGGGTACACAGACTGTTACAGTTACAGTTTCTGATGATTCAACTACATTTGAAAAGGATTTAAAGCCAGAGTACATTACATTAAGCGAAAAGCTAAAAGGAAAAACAGTAGATAGCTTTACATATGTAAGTGATTATAAAGCTGAGGTTACACTATCAGGAACACTAGATACTATAAATACTGATGTAGAATATAGTTATTTTAATATTGAATTATTAAATGATGCTTTAAAAGGAAACTCTACAGCTACAGTTTCTTTAACTGTATATTCAACTGCACCTAAGATTACAGCATTCAGAGCATTTTTCACTACAGGTAAAACCGCTTCATCTACATTTTCATTACCATATGGAAATTTTGTTGAAGAGAATTGTAATGCACAAAATATAACATTACCAGATTCTAATGGTGAAATTACAAAAATTGAACTTGAAAATAATCAATTATCAATCACTGTTCGTAATTTTGTGCCAACCGATAGTACAAACTATCCAATAGTAAAGGTGGCTGCAAACTGTACAAGCTTTAATATAGATTTATATCTTTATATAGGTATTATGCTTTATTCAGCTGATTTATGCTAAATAAAATATATTAAAGTTTATATAGTAAGATAAAAAATATATATACCTTGCAATTTATAAATAATTAAAATATAATAAAAATAACCCGAATGGGATAAGTCCAATACATAGTTGGGGTCCACTACTAAAACGTGGACTTTTTTTATTTCACAAAGAGCCATCCAAATCAAATTATTTTGAATAATAATTAAAATATGCTATACTACTATGGTAGGTGATAAAATTGAAAAAATTATATAAAGCGATACTAAAAGATATAAAAAAACACGATACAATTATTATCCATCGTCACACAAACCCAGATGGAGACGCAATGGGAAGTCAAATAGGATTATCCTTAATATTAAAGAAAAACTTTCCAAATAAAGAAATTTATGTTGTAGGAGATACAAATAAAAGAGTAGATTTCATTGGTCAAATGGACGAAATAGCAGATGAAAAATACCAAAATGCATTAGTTATAATATGTGACGTTGCAGTATCTTCAATGATATCAGACGATAGATATAAGCTAGCAAGTAAGGTATGGATTATTGACCATCATAAAAATACTTCAGATATAGAAGGCGCAAGCTTAATTATTAATTCCCACGCAGCTGCTGCATGTGAAGTAGTTGCGGACATGGCATTTAAATTAAAGCTACACGTTACAAAAGGAGCTGCAGAAGCTTTATACACAGGTCTTATAACAGATAGTGGAAGATTCCAATACTCAGACACAACACCAAAAACATTAATGATAGGTGCTTGCTTAATGGATATAGGAATCAACGTACAAGCTATTTATGATAAGCTATATGTAGAAACACTAGAATCAAAGAAGCTAAAAGCGACATTCACTGAAAGAATGAAGGTCACAGACAAAAACGTTGCTTATTTAATAAACACAAAAGAGGATTTAGAAAAATACAACGTTGATTTTAACACTGCATCTCGTGGAATGGTTAATATTATGGCAGGTATTGAAGGAATTAATATCTGGTGTAATTTTACATACAATCCACAAAACGAGAAGGTAATATGTGAATTTAGAAGTAGAGGAATGTCAATTGTAGATATAGCAAAAAAATATGGTGGTGGAGGCCACGACCAAGCATGTGGAGCTACAATCGATAGCTTTGATATGATACCTTCACTTCTTGCAGACTTTGATAATAGAATGGAGGAATACCTAAATGAAACAAATTCTTAAAAAAATAAAAAAATATAATACAATAATTATTCATGGACATACAAGACCAGATGGAGATTGCTACGGAAGCCAATTTGGATTAAAGAAGCTTATTCAAGCTACATATCCTGAAAAAAATGTATATGTTGTAGGTGGTACTTGCGATTACTGCAAGTTCTTAGGTCAAATGGATGAAATATCAGATGATACATACAAGGGCGCACTAGCAATATGTGTTGATTGCGCAACTGCCGAAAGACTTGCAGATCAAAGATATAATTTAGCTGAATATGTAATTAAAATAGATCACCATATTAGCGTAGACGCCTATGGAGATTATCAATATGTAGAAGAGGATGCACCTGCATGTACACAAATTATCACTGATTTAGCTAAAAAAGGTAAACTAAAAATGACTAAGGATGCAGCATTTGCATTATATACAGGGTTAGTTACAGATACAGGTCGTTTTAGATTTGATTCAATAACTCCTCATACATTTATGGTTGCATCATACTTATTAAAGTATGGAGTAAATCCAGCAGAGCTTGATAACCTATTATCAGTTGACACATTAAATATTTTAAAATTAAAAGGATATGTTCTATCTAATTTTGAAATGACAGAAGAAGGCTTTGCATACATAAAAATGACACGAGACATTGTAGAAAAATACGGTGTAACTGATGAAGAAGCCGCAAATCAAGTAAGTACAATTAGTACAATTGAAGGATGTCCTGTATGGGCATTATTTATGGAATACCCAGGAAATGAAATAAGAATTCGTTTAAGAAGTAGAGGTCCAGTTATAAATACCTTAGCAGAAGAATATAATGGTGGAGGCCATGCAAAAGCAGCAGGTGCGAGCTTAAATACATGGGATGACTTAGATGGCTTTGTTAAAAAGGCTTCAGCTATTGTAAAGCAATATAAGGAAGAAAATAAATAATAGAAATTATGAACCGTACTCTAAATAAATCGGAGTAGGTAGTAAAATCTAACTATAAAATAAACGGAGTACTAGCTTTATAAAAATCGGAGTGGAATTTGTCACTCCTTTTTATATTTTCCTCTAGGCTATCCAACTTTTTATTTGAACTTACATTTTATGCCTGCATAAATTTAATGAATCGATTTATATTGTCCGAATTTCAATTGTATACGTGAATGATACTGTTGAGTGTGTGGCTATTTTGTCGCTGAAAAATGGATAGAAGAAAGCGTATATAAGGAACTGAAATACTGATTCTAGTTTCTTATATTATTTTACACATATGTAATTGAACTATAGTTTACAAATAAGTTTGTTTACTTAACAGTTTTTAAACAAAATGCAAAAGTGTTCATTACTGACTAACATTTTAATTTATTTACATTAAAATGTTCAGTATAATATAAATGTAATATAGACGATTGGAGTGCTTGAAATGATAAAACGAGAAAAGTATATAAGCCAAATAAGAAACTTTTATGACAGTGATTTAGTAAAAGTTATAGTTGGAATAAGAAGATGTGGAAAATCAGTTATTCTTCAATCTGTAATGGAAGAAATAAAAGAAAAATCAGATAATATTATTTATTTAAATTTTGAAAAAACAATAGATCTTATGAAGGCTTGAACCTCTCATGACTTAAGTCATAAGATTCTCACTTCAATGTCCTTTGGACC
>CAMEKY010000002.1 GCA_945921565.1 uncultured Clostridium sp.
GTATCTGATACTGCAACAACTGGATATATATTTACATTTAAAATAACTACAACTGCAGAAGATGGTACGAAATTAGAATATGATATTACTATTTCTCGTGGTCCAGTTGACCTAAATAACGATAAGACAATAAATTATATTCAAGTTTATGATTCAAATGCTGTTGAGTATTTAGGTAAACAAGGTACGACAACAGGTGAAGAATTTTCTATCACTAAACAAGATTATAACTATACAATTCCATTTGGTGCTCAATCATTTACAATTGTTGCAAACAAATTAAATGTTTCTCCATCTAAGGTATTTCTTTATGAAGATGGTAATACTCCATCAATAGCTACAACTGGTTCTGTATCTTATACAATTAACCAAAACTTATATGGAACTACAAAGAAATATATAGTATTTGTTCAAAGCCAAAATGGTGTAGATAGTGATCATTATACAATTAGTATTACATTTGAAGCTCCATCAAATGATGCTAAACTTAAGGATTTAACAGTAGATGGTGCAACAGTTACTGGCTTTACTGCTACAGATGAGGGTGGAGTTTACACATTAAGCATTAGACCAAATTCTACTGATACAATTGTAATCGCCGCAACAGTAAATGATCCTAAATCTGCATTAACTGGTACAGGTACATTTAATCTAGCTGTTGGTCAAAACTCATTTACAGTTACAGTAACTGCTCAAAGCGGAACTATTAATACATATGTAATTAATGTTGTAAGAGATTATCCATTACCTTATTTAGCTAATTTAAATATCGTTGGTGAAGCATTATTAAATGATAGTGAGAAGGAAACTACATTTGATAAGGATACATTCTCATATCGTGCAATCGTAACATTTATGACTACATCTACAACTATAGAAACATTAGTAGATAATATTAACTATACAGTAAATTGTAGTAATTCTACTTTAGTATCTCAAAATGGCTTAGGAAGCTCATTTGCAGTTGCATTAGCAGAGGGTGTTAATACATTTACAATCACTGTAAATTCTGTTGAAGGCAAGTCTGTTGAATATAAGCTAATCATTCAACGCCGTGGTTTAGCTTCTACTAACACTAATGTTTCTAAGATTGAGATTGAAGAAATTGATGAATTCAAATATGATCCATTAAAGAATGTTTACGATTATACTGTAGAGAATAATATTAAGGATTTAACAGTAACAGTAATCCCTGAAAAGATTAATGATCAAACTGGTAACGGTGCTACATATCAAGTATTTAATAATAAGGATTTAGTAAGCGGAAATAATATCAAGAACCAAGTCATTATATTAATTACTGCTGAAGATGGTGAAACTACTAGAGTTGTAATAGTTAATGTTACAAGAAAAGAAATGGTATACGATGTTGATAATAATGAAAATACAAGTTATGTATGTTCACAAGTATCAGACGGCATATATGAGATTGATTTGAATCACTCAAAGCCAACTGATATTAAAGATTACACTAAGTATATTATTCCTGGAGCTAACTGTGACTTAAGTATGAACATTGTAAATGAAGTAAATGACAAAACTAGAGAAGTTGTTGTTAGTGTAAGTGATGGTTCAGTTACTAAATATGTAACATTCCGATTAAAGAATGCGCCGTTATCATACGAAGTTGATACAGAAGCTACTGAATTTAAGTGTGAGAATGTATCAGAGAACGTTTATAAGATTGATTTAGGTCATGAAAAGGCACAAGCTATTAAGGATTATACAAAGTATATTAAACATGATGAGAATACTACAGTTGAAGTCTTATCTAACGTTGAGGACGAGAATTGTAATGAAGTTATTCTAAAGATTACTGATGGTGAAAATGTTGAATATGTAACTCTTCAACTTGAATCAACCGCAATTGGTGGAGTATCATTCGGCTCATTCATGAATAATTACTTCCACTGGATACTATTAATTATTGCAATCTTGATATTAATCATTATCTTGATTTGTGTAAACAAAGATAAATATGGTTCAATAAACAAGAAAAGAAAGAAAACAGAATAAGAGGTAAAGGCCTATGAATTTATTAGCATTAGAACCCTTATTCGACATTGGTGGATTTGAGATAAATACAGTCAATCTATCAATATTAATCTTACTCGTAATTTTAGTCCTTGCATTCGTGTTTTATAGATATAATCATAGGAAGCAAGCAAAAGCCGCAAATCTAATGGATAATGAATGCCAAATCTACAATGAAAAAGGATTAGAAAAATTCTTAAAATTAAAAGGAAAGAAATTTTCTAATCCTACCATTGTGGTAGTTCATATTCGAAATCTTAATTATTTATATATTAATTATCATAATCATGAATCATTAATGTATGAAATAGCTAATTCATTATTAGTTGGCTTAGATAAAATTGAGGTTGTAGCTAGAATCGAGTTTGATAAGTTTATCATTGTATATGATAATAAATCAAAGGACCAAGTAAAAGAAAATTGTGTTTCTATTGAAGAAAGAATAGACAATTTGGTTTTAGATGGTTATGGAAAATATAACTTCTATATTTATTATGGAATTTATGAAAATGCACCTTTAACTGAAGGAAATAGTGTAATTTATAAAGCTGCAGCAGTAATAGATTATTCTACAGTTAAGGATGGTAATTTATATTATTATTCTCAAGAGGTTGACGATGCTATTACATTGCTAACTAAGATGAATCAAGAAAAGGATGCATGTCTTGAGCAAAAGAGCTTTGTACCTTTTATTCAACCTAAGGTTGATTTTAAAACTGGTAAGGTTATTGGTGGCGAAATTTTAGTTAGATGGATGGATGAAAATAATAATACAAAATATTCTCCAAAGGACTTCATTCCTTTATTTGAAAGCAATGGTTTCATAAAGAAAATAGATGAGGCTATGCTTAGAGCCGCATGTTCTTTAGTCCAAACGCTTAATCAAAGAGGAAAAAAAGATATTGTTATTTCGGTTAATGTTTCAAAAATATTGTTTATGTCAACAAATTTTGAAAAGCGTTTAATGGAAATTATATCTGAATACCAAGTTAGTCCAAGCAATATTGAACTTGAAATTACAGAAACAACTGTAATGGAAAATTATCAATATGTTTCAAATTGTATTATGGAATTAAGACAAATAGGATTCTTAGTTGCAATGGATGATTTTGGAAAAGAGTATTCGTCTTTAGGGTCTTTATCACAAAATCCTTTTGATACAATCAAACTGGATATGGTATTCTTTAAGGATAGACTAAGTACAGAAAAGAGTAAAAATATCGTTACAAATTTACTAAGCATGCTTAGTAAAATAAACTATCATATTGTATGTGAAGGTATTGAGGATAAGCAAACATTAGATGTTTTAGCTACAATCAATAGAGATGTAGTTATTCAGGGATATGTTTTTTCAAAGCCTATTCCATTAACACAATTTGAGGCATTTTTAGATACAACATTTGAATTTGATTACCCCGATATTCCTCAAGAAACAAATACTAAGGTTGTAACAGGAAATGGAAAGGTTGAAATTCAAGTAAATAGTAATGGCGGAAATTCAGAAATTGAAGCAATGAGACAACAAATGCTCCAGATGCAGCTTGATTTCCAAAAGGCTTTAGATGCTCAAAAGCACCAAGCTTATCAAAATGAAATGAATAACTTAAGAAATCAAGTTGAATCAATGCGTAACATGACTTCTTATCAACCACAAAGAGATTATCGTGATGATGCAATTGATGCGTTAAAACGTGAAATTGAAATGCTAAAGTATGGTAAAGCTGAAGAAAAGCCAGTTGATCCTAAAAATAGCGAGATTGATGAATTAAAACGTCAAATTGAAGAATTAAAAACTGCTAATGCCCAAGAAGAGGAAAATCAACAAGCTAAAGAAATTGATGAGTTAAAGCGTCAGATTAACGAGCTTAGAAATCAACCACAGCAAATTGATGTTGATGACTTAGTTGCAAAAATAACTCAAGCACAACAAAATAGTACAAATGAAGAATTACGTGAACAATTAGATAAAGAGCGTAAGGAAAAACTAGAGCTTGAAAAGATTCTTCAACAAATGGAAGATGAAGCCAATAATATGTCTGATGAAGAAATGGAAAAGGAACAAGAATTAGCAAATAAAAAGCTAAATCTTGATGTGGATTCATTGTCAGACGATGAATCAGAGGGTGATTCTTTAGATGAAGAGGAAGAGGAAGAAACTGGTGAATTAGAAAAGCCTCAATACACTTTAGAGGAATTAGAAGGCGTAATAAAACAGTACATGGAGAAATATAATACTCAATGGAATCAAAAGGCTAAAGAGGAATTAAAGGATGGATATTATGAGATTATTAATGGTCTTCAATACTATCGTGGTAAGGTTCACTTTAATTTTAATGACAGAATTAAGAGAGCTTCTGATGAAGTTAAGCAATTATACAATATTGCTAAAAATGAATTGCTACAATATAATGGAGTAGTTAATAAAACATTAAGTTCATATGATTGCTTCTACATTGGCAGGAAGCAAATTGCTAAGCTTGCAGTAACAAAGAAAAGTGTTCGTGTATTCCTTAGTCTTGATCCAACACAGTATTCTGAAAGACAGTTCCCACATAGAAATGTATCTTCGAAGAAAGCTCACGCAAAGACTCCTTATTTTATGATGATAAGGTCAAAGCTTTCTGTTAAGCGTATGAAAATGCTTGTTGAGGACATGATGCTTAACGAAAAAACTAAGCTTAATGAAGGATATTCTCCTGTAGATTATGCTGCAAAATTTAAATTCACGAAATCAAAATAGAGGTAAAATTTTTCAAAAAAAAGAAGGATTTGTCATATGACATTTCCTTCCTTTTTTTCTTCAGTCTTTGTTTTATTAGTTTCTAAGTAAATAGTTGCAATTCCTTTTTTTTGCTTTTTAAGCTCAAAATATCCAATGAATGATACAATTAAGCAACCTGCTAAATCAAGCATTAAGTCCTTCATTGTATCCTTTAAAGCGGCATGACCAACTAGACCTTCACCTGTAGCAAGAGTACTATCAGATACCATATATTGCTGCATATTTGTTCCAAACCATTCATCGCATAAATATTCAAATATTTCCCAAAGTGCACCCATTGCAAGTCCAAAGCACAAAACCCAGAAACAAACAAATATAGGTGAAAATTTAAATTCTTGTCCATTAACTCTATTGAATGTGTTAATTATTACATAGCCTAAAATACCAAGTAATACACCACTAAATGCATGAAGCATTGAATCCCAGCCGTGAATTAGTCCATAAAAGTCAAATATTTCCCCAAAAATAATTGATCCTGTACAAAATACGATATACAGTATTTCCATAACAGGTGGTATTTTTAAATGCGTAATTTTAGAAGCTATTGTTGGAAGGAGAATCAGCCCAAACATTAATAGCGATTCAAAAATGTTAAAGATTAATCGACCTTTTGTAGCATCTGTGTTTGCAAAAAACATTAGTACAATATTAGAAATGAACAAAATACTAGTTATGATTAATATAACAAATGTAAATACTGTCATTTCGATTTTGCCAATTTTAATAATCTTTCTTTTTTTCAAGTCAATCACATCCTACTTCTTTAAAAAAATTATAACATTTTCGTAATTTTTTTCAATAAGTTTAGTTTTTAATTTTACATTATTATCTTTTGAGTGTATAATATTTAAAAATAAAGGAGATGAAATAATAATGAGAGAATGGAATTTAAAAGAAATATATGAAAGTGATTTACAATGGGAGGAAGAATTAAATGCTGTAAAAGCAACCGCGGTAAACGTAACAAGATTTAAAGACAATTTAAAGACAAAGGAGCAAATTGAGGATTATTTTACCTTTTCTGAGGAACTTGGTAAAAAGGTAGAAAAGCTTTATAGCTATGTAGCGATGAGCTCTGATAAAAACCTAAAGGATTTAAATTATCAATCCTTAAAAGGAAAGCTTATGGCGTGTTTACAAGAATATAGTAGCTTGTCTTCATTTGTTGATAATGAATTACTAAAGCTTCCATATGAAAAATATGAGGAGTATTCAGATGAATCTAATATTATTAAAGAGAATTTATTTAGTATTAAAAAGCTTTTTGATACTAAAGAACACGTTTTAACACCAAATGAGGAAAAAATCCTAGCAAATTATGGAATAATAAATTCATCATATGCTAATTTATATAGAATGCTACAATCATCTGATTTTACACCTATTAAAGTAGAGCTAAGCAATGAGGTAGTAGAGGTATCACCAAATACCTATACAAGTATTTTAACTCGTCTTGAGAATCAAGATGATCGTAGGAAGGTTTTTGAAGCATTATTTGGCTATTATGAAAAGCATAGAAATACTTTAACAAACATTTATAAGGGAGTTGTTGATGTAAATGTTGCGCGGATGAGAAATAGAGAATATGGCTCAATCCTAAATTCAGTACTTGACCGAAACAAGATACCGGATGATGTATATTTATCACTTATAAATACAGTAAAAGAAAATACAGCTCCATTAAAACGATACATAAACCTTCGTAAGAAGATATTTAATCTTGATGAGTATCATACGTACGATAGATTTTTAAGCTATGCA
Organism: uncultured Clostridium sp.; assembly: GCA_945921565.1. Taxonomy (GTDB): domain Bacteria; phylum Bacillota_I; class Bacilli_A; order Acholeplasmatales; family Anaeroplasmataceae; genus CAG-307. The sequence goes on from CAMEKY010000002.1 coordinate 6,578, forward strand.
AAGTGTGATGTAAAATATCCGTATGAAAAAGCATATGATGACGTTTTAAAGGCACTTGAGGCTATGGGAGATGATTTTGTTTCACATGCTAAGAAGGCATTAGCGGATGGTCATGTTGACGTGTATCCATCTGATGGTAAAAGAAGTGGTGCTTATTCAACAGAAATATATGGATATGGCCCATATATTCTATTAAACCATACAGATGACCTATCATCAGCATTTACTCTTGCTCATGAATGTGGACATTCAATTCATACACTATATTCATTAGAAAATCAACCTTACGCAACTAAGGATTATACAATATTTGTAGCTGAAATTCCTTCAACATTAAACGAGAATCTATTCTTAGATTACTTACTTAAAAACAGTGATAATAAGGAATTAAAGATTCAAGCCCTAGAAGAGCAAATAGATGGAATTGTATCAACCTTCTATCGTCAAACATTATTTGCTGATTTTGAATACCAAGCACACATGCTTGTACTTGAAAATAAGCCTTTCACATATGAATCATTATGTAATATAATGGCGGATTTATATTATACATACTATGGTATAGACTTAGATACTGAGCCATTGAAGAAATATGTATGGGCATATATTCCTCATATGTATAATTCACCATTTTACGTATATCAATATGCAACATGCTTTAGTGCTTCTATGAAAATATTTGAGGATATTAAAAATAAAAAGCCTGGAGCATATGATAAATATATTAATATGCTAAAAGCCGGAGGATCAGATTATCCAATTGATATTGTTAAAATTGGTGGAGTTGATTTAACTTCTAATGAACCATTTGAGGCAGTATGTAATAAGCTAAATTCACTGATTGATGAATATGAAAAGCTAATTAATAACTAGTTTTAATATATAATAAATCGTCATTTAATTCTTGTAAGAAAGTTCAAAATTTCAGAAGAAGTTTCATTGGCACTATCAAACTAAGCTTTGAAAATATTGTTGAATTGATTCTAATAGTTTAAAAAGAGAATTAGACATTTCATTTAATTCTCTTTTTTTGTGATTCATATTTTGCATTATGGTTCTGATTATATAGTCTATAGATTATTTTTAAGTATTTTATCATTAATTTTTGCAATATTTTATGCATCTTACATAAAAAATAATGTAGCTTAATTTAAATTAAATCATTAAGATTGACATATATTAATAATAGAACTATAATAAAAACACGTGTTTTAGATGGAATTATTCACGTAAATAGCCATAAAATACTAAGGGAAGAGGTAGTAGGCTAATTTAATGTTATTTTGTACTAATAACAATAAAAAATAAGGGAGGAAATAGCTTTAAGTACAATAAAGCTAGTAATTTGAGTAATGAAAAAAAGAATAATATTAGTGTTTTCTGTTTTAGTGATTTTTGTTGCGACATTATGTTCGTGCGACTCAATTAACATGTTTTCAAACGAATATAAAGTAAGTCAATATGTTGATGCGGAAAAATATCAAACTGGTAATTTTTCATATTTAGCTAGTGAAGTAGAACGAATCGATATAGACTGGGGACCTAGGGATATTACAATAATCCAAAGTGATTCGGATCAATTAAAGGTAGAAGAAACAGGAAACATTGAAGAAGATGATGAAAAACTTCATTATTTAATTGAAAATAAGGTTCTAAAAATTCAATTTTGGAAGTCTTTAAAAAAAGCAGTAATAAAAAAGAATACTAAAGATATAGTAGTAGAAATTCCTTATAATGTATATCTTAAGATTTCATCCATCAGTGGGGATTTAAAATCAGATAAATTAGTAGTTGATTTTCTTGAATATCATTCTACATCAGGAGATATATATGTTAATGATATTACTGCAGAAAGTATTAACGTATTGACAGTTAGCGGAAATACAAGATTTGATAATATTAGTGCATCTACATTTAGTGTTGATTCAACAAGTGGGGATATAAATGCGAAGATATCAAAAATAGAAGAAATTGATATTGAAACAGTTTCTGGTGATACACGCTTGTCTTTAGAAAAAGGTAAAGGTTTTAAAGTTGTTTTTAATACAGTAAGTGGTGATTTTATTTGCTTTGAAGCTTATACTGTGAATAAGAATACCTATTCTTATCTTGATGAAGCTATCAATATAAATGTAGAATCAACAAGCGGAGATATAACATTAGGATTTTACGAATAAGTTTATTTAAGTATTATTAAGAAAGGAAAATAGATAGGAAAATGATAGAAATAAAGGAATTAACCAAAAGCTTTGGCCCAAAAGAAGTCCTTGATGGCGTATCGCTTTCAATAAGTGAAGGTCAGGTTTTTGGACTTGTTGGAATAAATGGTGCCGGGAAGTCAACATTACTACGCCTAATATCAGGTGTTTATAAGCCGGATAATGGATGTGTTTTAATTGATGGGGAGAATGTCTTTGATAACCCCCAGGCAAAATCTAAACTTTTCTTTTTGCCTGATGAACCATTTTATGGACATAAGATCACACCAAGAAATATAATTAATGAGTATAAAGTATTTTATGATTTAGATGAAAAGAAATATTTTGAGATAGTAAATAGCTTTAAGTTACCACTAGATAAATCAATGTTTAATTTTTCTAAGGGTATGAAAAGACAAGTGTTTATTGCCCTTGCAATTTCAATTAAGCCTAAATATTTATTACTAGATGAAGCATTTGATGGATTAGATCCTCTTGCTAGAATGTATGCTAAGAATTATTTGCTAGAATTAACCCAAAATGGTAGTACGGTTATTATATCATCACACTCATTAAGGGAACTTTCAGACATTTGTAATTCATATGGCCTTATTGATAATAAAAAGGTAGGATTTAGTTATATTGATGGTCAAATTACAACTTACCATAAGTATCAGACAGCATTTGCAAAAGAGCCAAAAGAAGAAGATTTTAAATTTGAATATTTAAAATATAACCAAACCAAAAGAATTGTGGAATTCCTTAGCTATAGCGATATTGATAAGTTTACTAAAGAAATATCACCTTATAATCCACTAATAATAGATGAGATTAATGTTGACTTTGAGGAAAGATTTGTCCTTGAGGTAAAGGATGGTGATTTAAAATGATGAAGATGATTAAATTTTACCTTAAAGATAACTTATTATCCTTTATAATTACAACAGTTATTGCGACTGCTCTTGGAGTTTGTATTATTTCATCCAATGATTTAATCTACACAAGATATTATGATGATTTGAAAACAGCTGAAACTTCAGTGTTTATCTATTTCATTGTATTAATTATGATACTTACAATTGCTACCCCTATTTCGTTACTTAATTTTAAAATGAAAAAAATAGGTATTGATAAATATTATTCATTACCTATTAAAAAGAATATGTTATATTTAGCTAAATATCTTTCAGGATTATTATTAATTTTTATCCCATATTTCATATCATTTTTTGCATCATTTTTGGTTATCTTAATGAAGGATAATTTGTACAGTTATGGCTTTATTTGGCTATTATTTATAGTTATGCTATTATGTTCAATTTGTATATATACAATTATATTTTTCACAATATATTGCCAAAATACAATGGTTGATGGAATCGTAATTGTTGGTATAGTCGCAATACTTTTACCGGGAATGATTCTTACTGCAAATAATTTTTATAATTCTGTATGTGTTTTAATTAATAAACCTACAAGCTATTTCATTGAAGATGCACCGAATTTCTTCTTGTTTTCACCACTATTTTCAACCTATAGCCTTATTAGCAATAAGATTGCAGGTTTATCTGTAAATATTGAAACAGGACAAATCATAAGCTATGTTGTGTTGTTAGTTGGGGCCATAGCTGCAGTTTTTGCATTCTTATTTAAGTCAAAGCGCGAAAAAGCAGAGGACACATTAGAAAAATCAAATAGCTGGTTTGGTTATAAGCTTTTCGTACCAATAATTGCTACATATTTACTTGCCTTAATGCCATATTTTTACGGTTGGCTTTTAAGTATTTCATGCTTATATGTTGGTCATTTAATCTACCGAAGAACGTTTAAGCTAAATAGATCATCATGGATTACAATAATAGTATTTTCTGTTCTCGCACTTATTTATGTAATAGTACTTTAATTAAAAGCTCCTTTCTAAATGAATTATTCATTGTGAAGGGAGTTTTTTTTGTTATCTTACTGCGTACATTTTTTGACATTTATACTAAGATAATGGTATAATTATATGTAAAGTAAAGGAGGTCTTCATATGCAAGAATTTTATTTTCAATGTGTAAAAAAAGACACAATGCAAGTTGGTATTACTAATGATGAACAATTTAACCAAAGACTTCTTGAAAAGCTATTGAATTCAAAATTAAAAGAATTTTCATATAAGGATAATGCTCAGCTTTTTGATTCGGCACCATATGTAGAGGTGAATGTTCACGAAAATGAAGATTCATATTATGTTATTGTAATGCCAGATTATCAGATTTCACAGCTTGAGAAGTACGTTCCTACCCTTAAAGGAATCTTTTTTGATTATGATAAAAGCTGTGATTATATATCATTCTATAGTCCTAATTATGATTTAAATTTAAGTGTCGATTTAAGTGATTTGTTAGATGTCGAAATGAATCCATTTATGGTTGAAAAAGAAGATTTCGAGGCTTTTACTTCTTTAATTAGAACTATAAAACGTGCAAGAAAAATGGAATTTGATATGAATTTTAAATCTAAAATAACCGGGAAATTGACTACGTTTACCTTAGAATCGTCATATTATTCAAATTTTCATTGCTACGGATATTTAACGGATATTGATAAATATGTTAAAGAAATCAATAGACTTACAGATCTATCAAATAAAGATAGCTTAACTGGCTTATTTAATAAGCAATATATAACCTCTTATGCTAACCAAATGATTGATCTTGCTGGCCCAAAGGATAAGATTATGATAGGAATAATTGATATCGATTATTTTAAAAATGTTAATGACACATATGGACATTTGTTTGGCGATAAGCTTTTAATTCAGTTCTCTAATTCTTTAAAGAAGAGCATTGGGAAGAATGGAATTGTTGGTAGAATTGGTGGAGATGAATTTTTATTTGTATTTAAGGTTGAACAAACCGATGAAGAATATTTGAAACCAATCTGTCGTACAATTAGAGATGATATAAGGAATATTAAGTTTGAGGGTGCGAAGCAATTTGTTATCACTTCAACAATGGGTGTTGCATGCTATCCAAAGGATGCTACAAGCTATAATGATTTATTTGAATGTGCAGATAAGGCTTTATATAGAGGGAAGCTTAAGGGTCGCGATTGCTATATTATTTACGATGAGTCGAAGCATAAGAGTATTTCAAGAGAAGAAACAAGTAATTTTATTGGAAATCCAGAAAGAAGGCGTTCAGACGCTACATTTATTTCAGAATGCTTAGATTCTTTACTTGCTGCGTCAAACTTGGAAAAAGAGATTGACACAATTGTTTCTAAAATTGCTAATCATTTTAGAATTGACCGTATTACAATTTCAGATGAGAATTTGAAGATTTTATTTCAATACAGTCAGGACAATAGCTATTTACATAAGGGATATGAGTTACTAAAGAAACCAGAATATCAAGCACTTTTTACTGATAATATGCTTCAAATCACAGATGTTGGCCAATTGAGAATGAAAAATCCAGAAATTATGGATTTCTATACTAAGGAACATATTAAATCTTTAGTTCAAATTGTTTTTAAACGTAATGGCTTAATAACAGGCTTTATATCATTTGATATGTATTTAGAGCGTAGAACATGGCAGCCTTCTGAGTTAATGTATTTTAATATTCTATCAAAGATTATTTCAGGATTCTTTAATAAATATCAAACAGAACAGCAGCTTGAGCAAATCCAATATATGGATGAAACAACAGGAATATATAACTTTGCAAAGTTTAGAAACGATATTATTTCACATAATTATGTATACGAAAAGGGATATTTCATTTTATTTGATGTTAAAGATTTTAAAGTAATAGATGAGAAGTATGGATATAAGATTGGTAATGATGTTTTAATGGTAATTGCTCAGGTAATGGCAGAGTTATCATGTAGTGGTGGCTATTATTGTCGTGTGCATGATGATGTTTTTGCAATGTACCAAGAATATTGTTCTGATGATGATGTAGTAAACTTCTTTAATCGGATTAATGAAGAGGCTGTAAAGCATTTAAGGAATATGGGCTTAAACTTTGATGTTAAGGCTACTGCAGGTGTATCTATCTACGTAAATAGTGAGGTTGTAGATTTTACTGAGTTAATTGATCATGCGAATGATGCTAGAAAATATGCTAAAAATAACGGTAAGAGTATAGCGTTTTATAGTGATGATGTTAATAGAGAATCTTTGCATGTTAAATTAATTGAAAGTAGAATGGATTCTGCTCTTGCAAATGGGGAGTTTGAGGTATATCTTCAGCCATGCTTTGACATTAAGAATAAGACTATTGAGTCATATGAGGCATTAGTTAGATGGAATTTTGATAAAGAAGTCTTAACTCCAGGAAGCTTTATTCCTGTTTTTGAAAAGAATGGCTTTATTAAGCAAATGGATTTTTATGTATTTGAAAAAGTTATTCAAACCATAAAAAAGTGGGAGCAACATGGCTACCATATGTGTCCAATATCAGTAAACATTTCTAAATGTCATCTATCAGATTCAATGTTTTTAACCGAGCTAAATGCGTTATTTGACAAATATCAAGCAAATAAAGCTTATTTTGCACTTGAGGTAACTGAGTCATTATTTGATGGTGACAGTATATATATGATTAACTTTTTAAAGAATGCAGCTTTAGAGGGCTATAAAATATTTTTAGATAACTTTGGTGTTGCATACTCAGCACTATCAATTCTTTCAAAATTGCCTATTGATGCGTTAAAGCTAAATAGGTCATTTATCGAAAATGATGTTTATGCTGAAAAAGAATTGTTAATTGTTAAAAACATAATACGATTGGCTAAGGAATTAGGTATTAATGTAATATCTGAGGGTATTGAAACAAAGAGTCAATCAATCGGAATGAAGAAATTGCATTGCGATTACGCCCAAGGCTATTATTATTCTAAGCCTATGCCAATTGCGATGATAGAAAAAGATTTGAAAAAGAGAAAATAAATGGTGATAATATATGAATATGGATTTTAAGTGTAAGCTTCCAATTCCTCTTGAGGTGAAGAAAATGTATCCAGTAACACCTGAGATGCAGAAGCAAAAAGAAAAAAACGATGAAGAAATAAAAAAAATATTTAGGGGAGAAAGTGATAGATTACTTCTTATAATCGGACCTTGTTCTGCTGATAGAGAGGACGCAGTATTAGATTATATGAAGAGATTGCGTGATTTAGCAAAAAAGGTAGAAAATGAAATATTAATTGTTCCCAGATTATATACAAATAAGCCTAGAACAACAGGCCAAGGCTATAAGGGAATGTTACATCAACCTGATCCAAATGGCGCTCCAGATATGCTAAAGGGTGTAATTTCAATTAGAAAACTTCATATGGATGTATTAAAAGAAACAGGCTTTAGCTGTGCAGATGAAATGCTATACCCTGATAATTTTAGATATCTTTCTGATTTGTTGTCATATGTTGCAGTAGGTGCACGTTCTGTTGAAAACCAACAGCATCGTTTAACCGCATCTGGAATAGATGCGCCTGTAGGTATGAAAAATCCAACAGGCGGTGATTTATCAGTTATGCTTAATGCGATTAATGCTGCCCAGCACGGACATGTATTTATTTATCGTGGTTGGGAGGTTGAGTCTCACGGAAATTTACTAACTCATGCAATTTTACGTGGATTTGTTGATGATCATGGTATATCTCATCCTAATTATCATTACGAGGATTTAGTATATTTAAATGAGTTATATAAAAAATCAGGGCTTGAAAATCCTGGAGTAATAATAGACTGCAATCATTCAAATTCAGCCAAGCAATATCTTGAACAAGTAAGAATTGCTAAAGAGGTTCTACATTCTACAAGACATAACCCTGAAATTAAAAAGCTTGTAAAAGGCTTAATGATTGAATCATATCTAGAGGATGGCTGTCAAGCAGTAGATGGAAAAGAATATGGGAAATCTATTACTGATCCATGCTTAGGATGGGAAAAGACGGAAAAGCTAGTTCTTGAGCTTGCTGAGCTTAGAAAACTATAAAATAAGAAATTATTAATAAGGAGGTTTTTATGTTAGATTCATATAAGGATTTTAAATCATTTTTAGAAAAAGAAATTAAACCTTTAGCATCAAAGCCTTCTTTATTACTACATACTTGTTGTGCTCCATGCTCATCTGCTACTATAGAACTACTTAACGAATACTTTAATATTACTATATTTTATTCTAATGATAATATATATCCGTATGATGAATTTCGTCATCGGCTTGAGGAACAAATTAGATTTGCTAGTTATTACAATATAAACGTCATTTTTGATGAGTATAATAATGATGATTATAATAATGCAATAAAAGGCAATGAAAATTTAGGGGAAAGGTCTAAGCGTTGTTATTTATGCTACTCACTTAGACTTAGAAAAACAGCAATAAAGGCTAAAAAATTAAATTACGATTACTTTACAACCTCGTTATCAATTTCGCCATACAAGGTATCAAATTGGATTAATGAAATAGGATATAATTTAGAAAAAGAATTGAATGTTAAATTTTTATATTCTGATTTTAAAAAAGAAGAGGGATATAAAAAAAGTATCGTACTGTCAAATAAATATGGCTTATATCGTCAGGATTATTGTGGCTGTGTTTATTCAAAAAAGGAAAGAGATGAAGTAAAATGTCAAGAGCACTAGTACTTTGTGGTGGTGGTTCGAAGGGATCGTATGAAATGGGAGCTTGGACTGCACTTAAGGAATTAAACGAAGAATTTGATATTGTAACTGGCACATCTATTGGTTGCTTGAATGCGGCAATGTACTCATCTGGTAAATATGATAGATGCCTTGAGCTTTGGAACAAAATTGAAGTTGGAATGATTATGGAATCAGGCTTTAATTTTGAAAATAACGGGATCAAAACTGGATTAAAAAGTAAAAAGGATTTTTTATCATTTTTTGGAAAATATGTATCTAATTTAGGGACTGATATTAAGCCCTTTTTAAAATTAATGGATGAGTATCTAGATGTAGACGCTATTCATAATTCAAGTATTAAGCTTGGAATATGTACTGCTAAATTCCCGTCTATGAAGGGTTGTGAGGTTGTTGCTCAAGAAATTGACAAGGAGCTAATTAAACCATATATTTTAGCCTCAGCTTCATGCTTTCCGATATTCCCTGTTTGCAAAATTGGGAAAGATTCATATGTTGATGGAGGGTACTATGATAACCTTCCAATTAATTTTGCAATTAATTTAGGTGCGACCAATTTAGTAGTTGTTGACTTAAATCCAAATCCTACGCATAAGGAATACTTAAACAAACCTTATGTTAAATATATCCATCCAACTAGAAGTTTAGGAAGTTTTATGCTATTTGATAGACATATTATTGAGGCCAATATGCAGCTTGGATATTTAGATACATTAAGAAAATATGGAAAATATGATGGATTTAGGTACTATTTTAAAAAAGAACAAACTACTCCAGCAGGAGTTAGAGAATACGTTTTAGATATAGCAAATATAATAGCCAAATCTAGAAGACAAGGCCTTAAAACTGTTATAAAGCCTGAGGCAGATGGTGATATATATGCAATATTAGAAAAATATACATATAATCCTCTTTCTGATTATGACTATTTTTTAAGAAGCTTAGAAATTGTAGCGGAAATGTTTAATTTAGATTATTTACATATTTATAACGTAAAGGAAATGGCTAGAATTATATTTGATTCAATTTTGCAGACTGAATTAGTTGATGATATTCTAGATGGTTATAGACTATTAAAGCCAAATAAACAAAAGGAAATGCTTCTTAAGATTAACGATGTAACATTGTTAAGATATTTAGTTAATAAAATTTTAGCCAATGTTTGTCCAGATGAGGAATTTATAATTAATTTATCGCTTACAAAGCCTTATGTATTTATAGGATATTCATTAATTAAAGCCATGTTTAATTTTTTAGGGGATTATATTTAATGAAAACTAAAATTGTGAACTTAACTTTAGACTTGAATAGAAGATTATTATTTATAAGTGATATTCATGGCAATCTTGACCTTTTAAAAAAAGGCTTAGACAAGGTTAAATTTTGTGATGATGATTATTTGTTTATATTAGGAGATTTTATTGAAAAACATGACGATAATATAAGCATATTAGATTATATTATGATGCTTGATAAGAAGGAAAATGTATTTGTTTTACAAGGAAATTGTGATAATGTGTTAGAATACATGATTAGTAATGTTAATCAAGACCTTCTTAAAAACTATGCTTTTAAAAAAAAGAATACAATATTATTAAATTTTGCTAAAAAATTAAATATAGAGATTACACCATCCTCAGATATGGAGGAGCTTTGTAATAAATTTTATATTCATTTTAAAAAGTACTATGATTATGTCCTAAGTTTACCTCATGCATATATTATTAATAACAAAATATGTACAGTTCATGGAGGAATTGATGATTTTAACAATATCAATTCTAATGCTATAAGTTTAATGAAAAATGACGGCTTTTATTTTAAAAATCATAACCTAGATATGATTGAAATAGTTGGTCATTATCCAACAATAAATTACAACAATGAAATACCTATGGTAAATTCAATTATTGATTTAGAAAAAAAAGTTATTTCAATTGATGGTGGGGTATCCGTTATTCCTTGGTGTCAGTTAAATATATTAGTATTACACAATCTAAATAGTATGAATTTTTACAATGAATATGTCGATTCATACCTAGAGGTTTTAGTAAAAGAAGATGATTTAAACCAAAATCATAATCTATTTAACATTACGATTAACCCTATAAAGGTTGAAATTGAGGAATATGATGATGACTTTGTTATTGGCTATTATAACGATAAAAAGCTATATATCCTTAAATCAATGCTAATAAAAAAGAATGATGGATATTACGCATATAATGCGTTTAATTATTTCCATTCTTTGGAAAAGAACGATAGAGTATCATTAGTTTACCAAGGTAATAATTTATCAATAATAAAAAAAGATGGTGTAGTAGGACTATGTCATACAAGGAGTCTTGCAATATGATGGAACAAGAATTTAAAAAATTAAAAAATGGATTTAAAATTAAATTAATATTAGCATTTAGTATATATATTATTATAACTGGTGGTCTTTTAGCCCTTTCTATAATATATCGTAAGCTATATTTATATTTGATTACTGTAGGTACATTTTTACTTTTATTACCAATTTTAATCTTACTTTTTAATCTTGGATTCAATCAAAAAAGAGACAAATTATTAGTAGGTATTTTAAATGAGGAAAACAAATATGGCTTTGATATTGAGCTATATGGCAAGGTAGAAGGAAATGAGATTGAGGTTTTAAAAATAAATGAATATGCAACTTATTTTTCAATTTCTAATATTGTTAGATTCAAAAATGACACCAAAGAATTACTAGCATATACAGTTAAATTTGAGGCTGGAAAAAAAAGAGTCGTTGGTAAGGTTATAAGAGTTGACTATGACATGGTACCTTCAAAGAACGTTAGTAATAGCTATTTAAAAAACGCAAATTATTTAAAAAAGATTAAGGTAGTAGAAAATAGCTTATATATATTTGTATCTGATTATATGAAGAATAAAACTTCAAAGCTATATTCACTTGAGGTTTTAGATTATAAAACTTATCAAGATATTAAGGATAGAGTAGATAAGGAACTAAGTTTCTTGAATGAATTGCTAGAAAAGTAGGGATAAAGTGAAATCAAAGAGAATAATTTTTTTAATTTCAGGGCTTCTATTAATTACATATATTTGTATTTTATGTTTTTTCATTATAATGGATAAAAGCCATATGTCAGAATTAAGGCTAGGTATTTTTATATTTGTATTAGTAATTATTCCGATAGTTTATTTAACTACAATTTTACCACTGATAATAAACGAGTTTAAAAAACTTAAAAGTAGTCCGATTAACAGCTTCGAAACATTTGAAGCACTAAATATCAGTATTGTTGTTTATGATTCATTTAAACGCGAAATTACTTATTGTAGTAAAAATCTTTTATCTCTTTACGGAATAAAAATGGATGATGTTTTAAAGCCTGATAGTTCTAAAGAATTATATGGAGTAAATATTCAAAGAGAACTTTCTGATTTTATTGTTAATCAAAAATCACCACTTGAATCAAAAGTGTTTGATATAATTAATCCCATAACTAACGAGAAGAAAACATTAGAGTCAAGGATTCTAAAGAGGAAAATTAACAATAAAGTAATTTATATTTCTATAATTCAGGATATTACTAATGCATATGAACAAAAGCTATTACTTGCAAACAAGCTAAATGAAGCTCGTGAATCTGCAGTAATTATGCAAGAAAGACTTTCAAAGGTATCTCACGAGATAAGAACTCCCCTAAATGGGATAATAGGTATGAATAAAATAGCAATTGATGCATTAGAAGCTTCAGACTATGATAAGCTAAAAATGGCACTTGATAATGTAGAGGTCAGCGGGAAGTATATGTTTTCTGTTGTTAGCAACGTTTTAAATGTGTCTAAGCTAGATCATTCTCAAATGGAGGTATCGCTTGAGCAATTTAAGCTTAAGGATCTTCTGTTAGAAGTTATATCTATGGTTAGTGCCCAAGCAAAAACGAGAAATGTGAATGTTTCTTACAAAATTGATAACGAAGATTTATTAATTGTAACAGATCGGCTTAAGCTTATGCAAATTATTTTAAATCTTGTTTCAAATGGCATAAAGTATAATAAGAATAACGGAAAGCTTGAAATAAAGGTAAAAACATCTTGCTTGATAAATAATAAGGTTAATGTTTCCTTTAGTATTGAAGATAGTGGAATTGGAATGAGTAAAGATTTTATTAATAATCTTTTTACTCCATATGCTAAGGAAAATAGACAAAATGAATATCCCTCAACTGGACTAGGACTAGTAATTACAAAAAGTCTTGTTTTAAGATTAAATGGGAAAATAAGCGTTAATTCTGTCTTAAATATTGGTACAACTTTTAAATTAGATTTTGTCTTCGACGGTACAATTTCGAAAAAAGTAGATAAAGAAAAAAACAAGATGATTGATTTTACTAATATGAATTGTATTTTAGCTGAGGATAATGAGATAAATGCAATAATATGTGAGTCATATTTAGAAAAGCTTAATATTAAATGGGTTCATGCTAAAAATGGAGATGAAGCTTGCCAAATTTTCTTCAATGAGCATGAAAATACATTTGATTTCATTTTAATGGATATTCAAATGCCAGTGCTAAACGGCTATGAGGCTACAAGTAGAATAAGAAAATCAAGCCGTAATGATAACAATATTCCAATTATTTCTTTAACTGCAGATGCATTTAAAGATGATGTTGAAAAAGCATTGCTATATGGTATGAATGCTCATATTGCAAAGCCAGTGATGCTTGAGGCTTTAAAAGAAACACTAAGTCAGGTATTAGAAGAATTCTATAGAAATAATAAAAACTCCTCAAATTGATTGGGGAGCTTTTATATTTCATAATAGTATTTCTTTTTGTAATATTCTTTAGGCTCTGTACCTAAAATGAAGTAGTCATAATTACCATTGTTTGATAAGTATATTTCATTATCATGATATTCATATGGCTTATATACTACATTTTCTGGCGCTACAATTTTACTACCAGTTGCAAATTTATTCATAAAATGAGACATTATAGCTCTTGGTATTTGGACCTTTCGCCTGTCTAAATAATTGGAAGAAGAGATTGAATCGTAGCCAATATAGCATGCAAATGTTATATTTTTAGTATAGCTAATAACAAACGAATCCTTTGTTGAATACGCTGGGATATTGTATTTTTTTAAAGTTTTAGTATCATAGTTTGTTTGACCGGTTTTTGCCATCATATAGCCATTCTTTAAATCAAATGAGCTACCTCTAAATACATCATGTAATATAGAATTTATAAAAAATGCTGTACTAGGCTTTAATACTCGTAAAAAATGATCATTATTTTTAATAAAGCTAGCTTTCTTATAAAGCCCATTATTTGCGAATGCTAAATATGCATTTGCAACATCTAAAAGTGAATACAGATTTGCACCACACCCTATGGCATCAGACTCTAAAAAATCATTAGAAGGTTCCATACCTAATCTTTTTAAAACCTGAGTTTTGTCGTTGTTATTCACAGCTTTAAATATTTTAAGAGCGGGAATGTTTCTGCTTTCTCTTAACGCTTGACGTAATGTTATATCACCTTTAAACTGATAATCCCAATTTTTAAGAGGAGTTCCGTCGCTATAGGTCATTGGACTATCATTTATAATTGTAGCAGGTGAAGCTAAAGTTGTTTCAAACAATGGCGCATAATCCATTATGGGTTTCATTGTGGATGCCATTTGGCGTTTTACTAAGGCATTATTGATACAAAAACGATCAAATTTTCTGTTTCCTACAATTCCTAATATTCCTGCAGTTTTATTATCAATCGCAACTGCACCTATATTAATATTATCATCTCTTATGATATTATATTTATCATTTGCTATATTATATAGCTCGTATTGAATCTCTGGGTCCATGTAGGTATGAATATACTCACCTTGATTTCCTGCAATGCAATCTAAGTATGGATTATAGTATTGTTCCTTTGTATAAATTTCATTTTTCTTAAGCTTAGATCTTAAATCAATATCAAAATAGGATTGACATTCCTCCATGGTAATATAGCCTTGGGATTTCATAAGCTTTAAAACGGTATTTCTCCTATTTGTTGATTCGTTTATATTTTTGTATGGGTTGTAATAATTTGGCATTTGAATTAATCCAATTAAAGTTGCGGCTTCATCAATAGATAATTCATTTGGATGCTTATCAAAGTAGTAAAGTGCGGCATTGTATATGCCGTAAATATTATCGCCAAATAAAACATTATTTAAATAGTAAGTAATAATATCTTCCTTACTAAGCATTTTTTCAAGCTTAATTGCCATTATTATTTCTCTTACTTTTCTATTGATTGTCTTATCATTAGATAAGTACTTATTCTTTATTAGCTGCTGGGTAATTGTAGATGCACCCTCCTTTAATGAAGAGGAAGTAACATCATTATATAAAGCTTTTATTATTCTATATGGATTATACCCGTGATGAGTGAAGAATTTATCATCCTCAGTAGAAATTAATGCATTGATAACATGAGGTGATATTTCACTTAAGGAAACGTCGGTTTGAAAGATTGCTTCACAGTGTATCTGCTTATCATTTGTATTAAAAATGATTGTTGGTCTTTTGGGGTAAAAATCCTCATATTTAATTTTTGGATTGGTATTTCCTATATATCCAATATAGATAGTAAATATTAATAGACAAGATGTTAAAATTATAAAAAGGCTATTTAATATTTTTTTCAATTAAAACATCAACGCCTTTAAGGTACTCAATTCTGGGTCTATATCCTTCGTAAATTTTAATTCCATTTTGTTTAAAGAAATCATATGGAATTGATTTTCTTTGTCCTTGTAATGAATTATCCCAAAAGTTCATAAATAAATCTATATCTAAAATATAGTACTCATTATATTTTAAAAACGCTACAAGTAAAAAGGAAATTCCTCCATGTTTTTTACACTGCATGAGGTGCTTAGCTTGATGGGGATGAACGTTTTTTAGGGGGAAAGATGTTAAACTGTTACATTCTTTACAATCGAAGTCAATATAGTAACCCCTATATACCCCATTATAATCTGTAGTAGAAGGAGTCTTGTAGTATGCTTCAGTTATTACAGCTTTATTTCTTGATGGAAAATCAACATGAACAATTTGAACTGGAATTGGCTTTTTATGAATAACTGCTATATCATTAGCCAAATAGTATTCATTGGCATCGTTAACCATTTCTTCAAATCCCATACCTTTATTAGCCATATTTTTTGTAGCTACAGTTTGTTTTCTTCTTATTGGTAAATTCATTTTATCACCTGCCTTAATAATATCATTTTTAACATTTGTCATCAATATTTTAAATCTAAATCAGGATTTTAAGCACATATTTAATTCTTTTTCATAACATAAATTGGTGATAAAATGTTAGGAATAATTAAAACTACAGATAAAAGATTTATGTATATGGCATCAAATATAAAAGAAAAATATATTTATAGCGATAAGCTTGAGGATTTTGTAAATGTTGAGGTATTGATTTTACCGATTGGTGGAGTTGATAGATTTCTATTTGTTAAGGATACAGCTCTTAATATCAGGGATATTCTCCAAAAAAATAATATAAAAAAAATAATTGCGGGTAAAATTAATGAGGATTTAAGGAATATATGTGCTGAGGACAATATCGTTTTGTTAAGCTATTTAGAGGATTCTTTTTATCAATCACAAAATGGCTATTTAACAGCATATGTCTTTTTGAAAAAGCTTTTAAATGATTTTGATGAGCCAATATTTGATAAAAAAATTTTGATAACTGGTTGGGGATATTGCGCAAGAGCAATTTATGATTACGTATCCAAATTTAATAAAAATATTTCGATATATTGTAAGGATTATCATGATATAAAGGATCTAGATTTCCATAAAATAACATATGAAAGTTTGAATAAAATAGATGATTATGATATAATCATAAATACAGTTGAAAGCAATATAATAAAAAAAGATATGTTTTTGCATATTAAGCCAAATGCGAAACTTTATGATATAGCATCTTATCCTTATGGATTTAATCTTGATGATGCAAGTAAATATGGATTTAAGGTTGAGATACTACCTAAGCTTCCAAGCTATATTCCTGCTTCAGCTGGAGCAGTACTTTATAAAACTGTAATAAAATTAATTGAGGAATAAATATGTTTTTAGAAGAATTAGAAAAAATAGCAGAAATTGAATATGTTAATAGTGGTAATAAGAAAATCTTAGATACATTATATTTGGCGAATATTGAATATATGAAGGACTTAGGAATTGAAAACCCTAATGATGTGATAGACTCTATTGTTGTAAAGGAAGCCCTTAATAAAAGAAAGGCATTTTATACGAAAATAGGTGGTCAGGTTTGGGGATTTGTAGACTGCTATATAGATTATCCTACTGATGGATCAATTTATATAAATTATTTTTTAGTAGATAAGAATTATCATAATCTTGAATTTGGTATGGAGTTTATGCGCGACTTTACATGCTTAGCTCTTAAGGAGTATGAACAAATTAATTTATCTTTCCTTGCAAACAAGCCAGAAGTGATTAAGTTTTGGAACTCGCTTGGCTTTAATGTTGCAAATTCCCGTCAGAATTTAAAAATTATAAGAAGATAGCATAAGGCCTCGTTTTAACGAGGTTTTGTTTTTAATCTCGAGATTATTGTAAAAGAATTACGAGATTAATTTAAAAAAATGTTTCTAATAAAAGAAAAAGTGGTATACTATAATTAATAGGAGGGATTTATTATGAAGAGAATATTCAAATATTTAAGCGCATTACTATCTACTTTATTATTAGTAGTAATGTTTACGGCATGTACTGGAGGAGAAAATTCTGATCCTAATGCCATTCCAACTGGAGTTTTACCACCAGTTACAACAGACAAAGCACCAGAAATGTCTGAGGATGAAATTAAGAATAATTTTGACCAAGAGGTAAAGAAATTATCATTGTCAAAAAAATCAATTAACGGTGCGATTAATACTGCTATATCTACAGCTAGCTCAGATGTTGATGTTGATACTATTTTAAATTCAATAAGCGTTCCTAATTCTAAGCTAGATGTGGTAGTTAAAGGTAAAAGAACAGTAGGCGAAGAGTCACAAAAGCAAGAAGGAACTAAGAATTTTTATTTTTGGCAAAAGGAAGATAAAGTTTATGCTTGTGATAATGAGCAGAACAAAGAGACTGTTACTGTAGATTTAGCTCAAATTAAATCATATGTTAGCGAACTTATCGGTGGTATATCTGGAACACCAGATCAAAGTCAAGATACTGACTATGTTGGCCTAATATTAGAGGCTATGAATGTCCCAGAACTACCTATCGATACTTATTTATCATTGATTAGGTTTGAAGGCTCAGATTTTACTTATAGCGATGGTTTATTTACATTATCAAAGGAAGCATTAATCAATAAGGTTGTAAACTTATTTGGCGTTAATGATTCTTCACAAGTCGAAAGCATTAAGGCTATGGTAAGTGCATATATTACAGATTTATATGTACAAATCGGATATAATGGTTCTAATTTTACAAGATTTAAACTTTATGTAAAGCCTAATTTAGCATCAATAGTAGAAAATGCATCTTTAGGTGCAATGAATGCAGAAGCGACATTGGATATGAGATTAGGATACACTGCTGGTAAGGTATCCGTTGCAAGTCTAAACGTTGATGCAACTGCTACCCAAGGACCAAATAGAATGACTGCTGATTTAGATTTAATAGCTTCTATGAAGGGTATTGAATTTAAGATGAATGTTGATTTACATTCCGAATTGACATATGACGGATATTCAAATACTACCAATACTAAAGCTAATGTTTCATTGATATTAGATGTTGAAAAGAAGACTATTGACTTTGATATGACATCTAGTACATCATATGATGTAAAAAATACAACTGATGATATTAATGAATCTCATTCAAATGAATTTACATGTTCTTTAGATGCATCAGAAAAAGGTATTGATTTGAAATTTACAGAGACTTCAAAGGGAAATAATGAATCTTATGGAACATTTGAAGAAGTAAGAGATGTAACTGCTAAACTAGAGACTGGTATTGAAATTCCTGCAGATGTAGTAGCTACTGAAGCTACTGCAACTGATGTAACACAAACTGTCATTGATAAAATTAATAATATGATTTCTCAAATTACAAAATCTGAGGTTATAAAATAATTTAAGATTATAGCTATGATTATTACAGCTATGCATTGTATTTAATCATAGCTTTTTCTTTATATAAAATAAAAATAGAATATTGAATTAAAAATTTTAAATAAAATATATATGAAAAGAATTCTAATTGTTGACAAAGTATGTATTTGGTTGTAAAATCAAAATGTCGATGAAGTGGATATGGCTTTTTAGTAACGCCTTTAGCGAGGGTATGATGGTGGAAGATACCTAGGAATATAATTAAGCTACTCCCATGGAGATACTATGGAAACATATGTCGTTTATCCGCGTTAAGGATTTTGAGGTGTTAGGCATGTGCCTAAAAATAAGGTGGTACCGCGATAATTCGTCCTTTTTATGAAGGACGTTTTTTTATTTTAGGAGGATTAAAAGATGATTAAAATTACTTTAAAAGATGGTAGCATTAAAGAGGTCGAGGAAGGAAAGCTAGTTATTGAGGTTGCTAAAGAGCTTTCAACTAGCTTAGCAAAAAAATGCTGTGCTGCAAAGGTTAATGATGTACTTGTAGATTTAAAGTATGCATTAACTGAAGATGCAAAGCTTGAATTAGTTTTATTTGAAGATAAGGAAGCATTTGAAATTATCAATCACTCTTGTGCTCACTTACTTGCTCAAGCTATGCAAAGATTATATCCAGGAACTAGATTTGGTGTAGGTCCTGCAATTGAGGAAGGATTCTATTACGATTTTTCAGTACCAACTACAATCACATTAGAGGACTTACCTAAGATTGAAGCCGAAATGAAGAAAATTGTTAAAGAAAACATTTCGATTAATCATTATTATCTATCAAAAGAAGAGGCCAAGGAAAAATTTAAGAGTGACAAATTTAAGTGTGAATTGATTGATGCAGTTGATGATGATAAGGTTGGTATTTATGAGCAGGCTGATTATGCAGATGTTTGTAGAGGACCTCATGTTATTTCAACATCAGTACTTAAAAACTTTAAGCTTTTAAATGTTGCAGGCGCATATTGGAGAGGCGATTCTAAAAATGAAATGCTTACTCGTATTTATGGTACATGCTGGGCAACAGCACAAGAGCTTGAGACTCATTTAAACAATCTTGAGGAAAGAAAGAAAAGAGATCATAGAAAGCTTGGAAAAGAACTTGGATTATTTATGATTTCAGACTTTGGCCCAGGATTACCATTCTGGTTACCTAATGGATATACATTAAGAAGAACTCTTGAGGATTTTTGGTTAAGAATTCACAAAGAAAGAGGTTACCAAACAATTAATACTCCAATTATGCTTAATAGAGAATTATGGGAAACTTCTGGACACTGGGATCATTATAAGGAGGATATGTTCACAATCGAAGTAGAGGATGGAACATATGCGATTAAGCCTATGAATTGCCCAGGAGCCATTTTGGTGTACAAAAATGACCTACATTCATATAAGGATTTACCATTACGTTATTCTGAACTAGGTAATGTTCATAGATATGAAGCATCTGGAGCTTTAAATGGTTTATTTAGAGTTCGTGGATTTACTCAAGATGATGCTCATATTTTACTTACAGAATCTCAGGTTGGAGAAGAGGTTGCAAGAATATTATCTTTATATGATTATGTTTATTCAGTATTCGGACTTGATTATTCAATTGAATTATCAACTAGACCAGAGGATAATTTTATTGGAGATATTGCGGTATGGAATGAGGCAGAAGAAGCACTTAAAAAGGCATGTCTAGCAACTGGCCATAGTTTTAAGATAAATCCAGGAGATGGTGCATTCTATGGACCAAAGCTAGATTTCAAACTAAAAGATTCAATGAATCGTATTTGGCAATGTGGTACTGTTCAGCTTGATATGCAGCTTCCAGGAAGATTTAATTGCACTTATATTGCAGAGGATGGAACTAAAAAGACTCCAGTTATGATTCACCGTGCATGCTTCGGTTCACTTGAACGTTTTATCGGTATTTTAATTGAAAATTATGCTGGTGTATTCCCAACATGGCTTGCACCTGTTCAAGTAAAGCTTATTCCAGTAAATTTAGAATATCATAAAGAGTATACAGAAAAGCTTAAAGAGGTATTTGCGAAGAAGCAAATTCGCTTTGAGTGTGATTATAGAGACGAAAAGCTTGGTTACAAGATTCGTGAGGCTCAAACAAAGAAGATTCCATACACACTTGTAATTGGTGATAACGAGGTTTCAAATAATCAAGTTACATATCGTAAGCATGGAACTCAAGAGCAAATTACTGTTTCCATTGATGAATTTATCAGTTTAATTGAAAGTGAAATAGCAAATTTAAAATAAGTAATAATAGTGGTATAAAAAGCCACTATTTTTTTGTTAATTTAATCTGTTTTAACACTTTGTCTCGTTGAAAATTCTGTCATATTATGGTAAAATTTTTATATATTGAGGAGATGATTTTATGCTTAAGTATCAAGAAATAATCAAAAACCTGTCCATTAATGAAAAAATAGATTTAATACTATCATCAAATAGGTGTGGTAATAAAACTATTTCAAATTATGAATTGCCTGTTCTAAAGAACGTTAGTAATTCAGAAATATTAACTCAAGGAAAATTGAAAAGCTTTCATTTTTTGGGTTTAACATGGAATCAAGAATTAATTCGCAATATAGGAGCTTCTATTGGTAGATGCAATCACGACCATATTGTAAATTTTTCTATGTTAAATGAAAATAATGAAGGCTATTTTTCGTCTAATAGCTATTTAGCAGGAAAAATAGTTGGGAATTTATTGAAGGGGATTGAGTCAGAAAAAACATTAACATCTTTATCATGTATTCCCAACAACTCAATCGATAATGTCAATTATCATCTAAATACGTTAGAGTCTTTTGATATTGCACTTAAGATGTCATCTCCATTTATTATCGAGACATCAAATCCTAATATTAAAGATTTAACAAGTAAACTTGAATATAAAGGATATGTATCATATAACGAGATTGAGCCTAATACTGTACCAAAGGCCTTATATAACGAGGCTTTATTTGTTACATCTGAGAATAAAGAAGAAATAATTAATGCGATTAATCTTTATTATGAATATCAAAAGAAGCTTTCAAATGGTGAAATATCTAAAGCTCATTTTGATGAGCAAGAACGTAGAGGAGTAATATTTGATCCAAATAAGTTAGACTCCATGGTAGATAAAGTGCTAATTGCATTAAGCGAATATGATGCAGCTACAACTAAGTACACAAACGAAATAAATCCATTTAATCTTAAGGACTATTGTCATGAATCAATATTAATGCTTAAAAACAATGAAATATTACCTCTAGATGGTAGTAAATGTTCTTTGGTTGGAGAATTATTTGAAAAAGAATTTGATGATGGATCATCAATTTTATCAATTATACCAGATTATTTAATTCCTACAACTAATTATGCAAGAGGTTATGTCGAGGGTATTGAATCGGATAATCTTTTTGACCCTGTAAAGGAAGAACTTTTAGATTCTAAAAGTAAATATATGATTATTTTACTTGAATCAAAGGATGGATATTTATCAAGTGCTGCACTTGAATTTTTGGATAAAGTTAATCATTGTAATGAGTTTGATAAGAAGCTTATCTTAGTTGTTTCAGGAAATGAAATGCTAAAGGTTAGGCTAGAGGATTACTTCGATGCTTTACTATTTATGCCAGGCTTTTCAAAGGATTATGCAGAAGCATTACTTGATATTCTTTTAGGAAAATATAACCCATCTGCTAAAGTATGTCACGAAGTATATGAAAAAAATGATACAGAACATAATGATGATGAAAAGTCACCAATTTATCCTTTAGGATTTGGCCTTTCATATTCGAAGTTTATGTATACAAATGAGGAGTTTACCAAAACATCTGTCAAGGTAACTGTTGAAAATTCATCGGAATACGATGGTACACAAGTTGTTCAGGTATATACAAGGTGTCCATTTGAGAATTCCTTAAGACTTGCAGGATTTAAGAAAATATTCCTTCACGCAGGTGAAAAAGAAATCTTAAGAATTCCTTTAGATGATAAAGCATTCCGCTACTATAACGAAGAAAAGGGATTATATGGTATTAAATCAGGTACATATGAGGTGTATCTAGCAGAAAATATAGATAATATTTTTTGGTCTTCATCTGTTGAACTAGAGGATTATTTACATGATAAATATGAATTTAGTGATGAAGTTATGACTGAAAGCGGCTTGAATATGAATGGATTTACCGACTTTACTAATTCTTCATCTAAAATTGACCAAAATATCAATCATAGAATGAGCTTTGCCAAAAAAATTACAATAGGCATATTGGTAGATTTATACTTAACAGCATTCTTTGTCGCAATGATTATTGTGACACTTAATCAAAATGTCAATTCTGACTCTGCATTTTTATCTTCAATGGTTATGGGAGTGCTTGCAACAATTACCAACGCTTTCTTTATTGTATTCTTGATTAAGAGTATTTTAAAGCGTAATCGAGATAAAAAATGCATTGTTAGGGAATATGCAACAGTTCAAGAAATGCTTAAGGATACAAGCTATTTTAATGAAATTGCAAGAGTTTGTTATGAGAATCCTGTATTAGATGCTTCTGATGAGCTAAACATCTTAAAAGAGAATTTAGAAGAGGAACATGAAAATGTGTCTATAGATGAGCATGATGATGTAAAAGAGGATGAGAATACACCTAATGGCGAGACAATTAATGAAGATTTTGAAGCAGATGAAGCATATGATGATGAGGAATATGATGACTCATATGTTCCAACTCCTATTGTATATGAAGAAAAGGAAAACTATCAAAATATGTCATTAGACGATTTATGTGTAAAGTTTAATTCGTTTGCTTTAGAAAGTGGATATTTACTAGAATTACCTCAAATAAGAGCATTATTAGCTGCTGTATTATCTAATAAGCTAATTTTTGTTAATTCAAATAAAAATGAATGTTTGATCAAGGTATTAGCATTACTTGACAAATTTTTTGGAAATGAAATGCGCCCATTAGTTGTATCTGATGATGTTTATAGAATGAAGGATATTCTTTGGAAGCCAGAGGATGACAAATATGTCTATAGTGATTTCACTATTGATTTACTTAAGGCTAAAAATAATCAAAATGGTATCAAGCTATTTGTCGTAGATAATGTTTCTATGGATACATTCCCAAAATATTTTTATAAATTTATTAAGCAATCATCTACTCCAAAGCTTCCTCAGTATATTAAGCTTGAAAAGAAATATGAACTACCAACTAATGTATGCTATTTCATAATTCCTAAGGAAGAAAACTACATGGAGCACGCATCATTTAAGCTTATGGAGGCGGCATTGTCTTTATATTTAAATATAGGAATTATGGATGCAAAGGAAGTAGATATTGAGCCTGTATCATATAAGAGGCTACAAGAACAATTAGATACAGCTAAATTTTCACTTTATTTAGATGAGGATGAGTGGAAGAAAATTGATGATCTAGAGGATGATTTGAATGAAAAAGAACCATCTTACAAGCATTCAAACATTTCTGCCTTATTGATTGAAAGACTATGTACGGCATTTTTAACTTTAGATCCTGAAAGATATTTACTTGATGATGTATTAGCAATGCATTATATACCTTTAATAAAATGCACAGAATTATATAAGAAAACTAATGGTGAATTAGAGGTTAAAGAGATTTTAAATCAAATATTTGGCAGTGATAACATTCCACTTGCACTTAAAGTGCTAGCTAAGGCTGGGGATGCCCATGAAGAACAAGCAAATAATGAAATACCTGAAGAAACTGATGAGTCAAAAGAAACTGAAGCTTTAGAATCTAGTGAAAATGTAGAGCTAAAGGAAAATACAGTTAATTTAGAAGAGAATTTAACTTCTGAGCAAAAAAATATTGAAAAAGTTACTAATGATTCAAGTGAAGAAGGCATAAAAGAAGATGCTAAGCCAGCTGCTAAAAAGACTACAGTTAAAAAAATTACTTCTGCAAAAGCAAAGGCTAAAACAGAGTCTAAAGATGAAAAGCCAGCTGCTAAAAAGACTGCAGCAAAGAAAACTGATACAAAAACTGATGTAGCAGACGAAAAGCCAGCTGCTAAAAAGACTGTAACAAAGAAAACTGCTAAAAAAGCTGATATAGCAGATGAAAAGGCAGCTGCTAAAAGAACTGCAACAAGGAAAACTACAACAAAAACGTCAAAAACAAAGGAATAGAGTAAAAATTTTAAGTGATATAAATCAAAATTTATATTAATCATATTAAGGATGTGATTAGATGTTTAATTTAAGTATATTGAGTGCTATTTCAACAAAAAATATCTTATTTTTATGTATGGGAATTGTATTTATAATTATTGTAATTTTAGTAATATTACTTGCAATTAGTCATGGAAAAAAGGAGGCTAACGATAATATTACTAAAAATAATGAGAAAGATGATTTAGCACAGCAAATTATTAAAAATATTACAAGTAAAATTGACAAGGATGTTAAAAGGCTTGAAGAAAATATAAAGGATAATTCGGATAAAATTGATGTATTATCACAAAATGGTAGTTCTATTGTCGCAATTGATGAATCAAATATTCCCATAAATACGACAAATGAAGCTATAGACGATTCTGATAATCCCATATTAAATGAAAATAAAGATGAAAAGGCCTCAGAAACAGGGAAATCAAGATTTGCTAATTTAACAAGACTAGATAATTATTTTGAGACGGAATTTAAAGAACCAGAATATAATGATTCAATATCCTTAAGTGAATATTGTGAGGCATTTAGAAACTTCTCAGCATACACCCTCCATCTATATTATGATATTAAGGATATAAGAAGATTTATAGCAGGACTTGCAGTTACAAAGCTTTTGATATTGCAAGGTATGTCAGGTACCGGAAAAACCTCACTAGCCTTAGCATTTGGCAAGTTTTTGGATAATACAACAACCGTAATTCCAATTCAGCCAATGTGGAAGGAAAGAACTGACTTAATAGGTTATTATAACGAATTTACCAAAGAATTTAATGAAACAGATTTATTAAATAAAATGTATGAAGCAAATTATAATAATCAAATTTATATAACAGTACTTGATGAAATGAATATTGCCAGAGTAGAATACTACTTTGCCGAATTCCTATCATTACTAGAATTACCAAATCCAGAGGAACGAAATCTAGTAATAGTATCATCACGTTGGCAAAATGACCCTAAGAAAATTGATAAAGAGGGAAAATTAAGAATGCCACTTAATATGTGGTTTATTGGCACAGCAAATAATGATGATTCAACCTTTGCAATATCAGATAAGGTATACGATAGAGCAATGGTAATAAACCTAGATAGTAAGGCTGAAGTATTTGAAGGTAAGGATATCGGCAGTATTAGGCTAAGTAGTGATTATTATTATAAGAAGGTAAATGAGGCTATTTTAGAATATAGCCTATCCGAAAGAAATAAGAGAAGAATTAAAAAGCTAGATGAGTATTTAGTTGAAAAATTCCATATAACATTTGGTAACCGTATTATGAAACAAATAAATGTATACGTACCAGTATTAGTAGCTTGTGGAGGTACAGAGCTAGATGGACTTGATGATATATTATCAAGGAAGGTATTAAGAAAGCTTGAAAGTAAGAATCCAGTATATGTAAAATCCCAAGCAGAGGCATTATGTAACAAGATAGATGAAATCTTTGGAACAGATAAAATGCCACTTTGTAAACAAGCAATTTACAACATTGAAAAGAATTCTTAATTATTAAGCAAAGAAAGGAGGCAAATTATGGGATTGTTAAATACATATTATAGAGGATTTATAGACTATAGAAAAAACACTGAAAATGATAAGCCTTCTAAAAGAGATAGAAAAGTACTGGCTACTTGTAATGACGCTTTTGAAAAATTTGTTGTTACAAAGTATCAGGTTGAAATTGATGAGGAATGGGTAAAAGAAATTGAAAAGGGCCTTGAATTTGTTGAAAAAGCAATCAAGGAAGAAAGACAATTTATTCGTACAAACGGAGAAATTGTGCCTATTGAAAAAGCCAAAAAAGTGTCTAGAGATTCAGTTTCTCATTTAGCACGACATAGTAATATGATTACTCATATTCCTGAAGACCCAAATGCTACATTAGTTCCCGATTCAATCTTTATGGTTGAAAAACTTAATGATTATACTGTATATGAAAATAGATTTTTATATATGTTGCTATGCTATTTACGCGATTTTATTGAGCTTCGTATTCAAAAGATCACAGATATAAGAATGACGTATATTTGTGATTTTGAATTAAAAAGATCTAATGCATCTAAAAAAAGAAATATGGACTTTCAAACAATATATCACGAAGAAAGAAAGGATAATCCATATCCAATAGATAATGAAGATGCCAAGAATGTTTTACAAAGAGTTTTTGATTGTCAACAGATTGTAACTATGCTTTTGAATACTAATCTAATGGTAGAAGTTTCTAAAGCACCAATGATTAAGCCTCCAATTGTAAAGACTAACGTATTGAAAATGAATAATAATTTTAAAAATGCTTTGGCCTTATACGATTATATAGTTAATTATAATAAAGACGGATATACATCAAAAGAGATTGTAACTAACTTTGTTCCATTAAATGATCAAACATTAGATGAATTAATGGAGCTTCCTACGTTAACTTACTTCTTAACATATAAATACGGTAATGAATTAACAGAACAATTAAAGAAGGAATATTTAGAGGAAGAAGAGATTAAACGAAAAAAGGAAGCTGAGGCTTTAAACGAGCAGATTAAACGCCTTAAGAAAAAGATTTTAGAATCAGGAATGGGCATGGAGGAATATATGCTCATGCTTGAGAAAAGAAATAGAATGCTTGAGGAGGATAGCCAAGAGCTTCAAAAAGCAAAAGCAACGATTGTTGAGCTTAATAAAAAAATTGAGCTTTTAAAGCTTGAAATTGATGGATTAAATGAACAGATTGTAAACCTTCAGGGTATTATTGAGGATAAACTAAAGGAAATTGCATATCTAAAGCAAAAATATATCGATGATATGAATGCCTTAAAGGAAGCACACCAAGAAGAAATCGAAGCTTTGAATCAAGAGCATGAGGAAGAAATTGATGAATTAAAGGCTTCATTTGATAGCGAATTAAGACAAAAGGAAGAAGCCTTTGAAAATGAAATGAATGAGCTTAAGGAAGTTCACCAAGAGGAAATGGACGCACTTAATATGGCTCATTATAATGAAGTAGAGGAAATAAAGGCTACGTATGAAAGTACTCTTCTTAATCGTATAAATGAATATGAAAAAACCATTAAGGACCTTGAAAATCAGGTTATAGATTATCAAAATCAACAAGCAGATTTGATTAAATCTAATGAAGAAGAACGTAATGAATTAAGAAGCAATATTTCTTCTTTGCAAAATGAAAAGAATCAACTAATAACTGATTATGAAGAAAAGCTTAAAGCCTTAGAGAAAAAATTTGAAGACGAAATGTCTGATGCTACGAATGATTTTAATATCAAAATTAGCGAGAATAATAATGTAGTTGAAAAAGCAGTTGATGAAAGAAATTTAATGGCTGCAGAGCTTCGTGCAATTAGAGTTAAGCATGAGCTACTAACACCAAGTGAAAATTATACATCAGAAGAAAGGTTTACTCAGCTTGAGGAAGAATTTGAAGCATTTAACAAATTCTTTAAGGCCCAATGGAAGCTTACAAAGAAAGCTATTCGTAAGCAGCTACTTTGGACTAAGGCTGAAAAGAAAAACAAAAAGAAAATTAATGAAGCTTCTTCTTTAAATCTTACATCAGCTTTAGATACTGATGGTGATATTAATAAGGATATAGTTGATGACATCTCATCAGATGAGAAGAACAATGAATAACTGAAATTGAAATAGAAATGAGGTGATTCCTGTGAGCAAATCAAATACAAAAGTAAGAATAAAGCCTAGATACTTTATATTCATAATTTTAGCTATTGTTTTATTTGGTGTAATAGGATATTGCTTATATGATATTTTTATTGTAAATGGTGATAGATTATTATTCCCTACAGGAATTACTAGAATGATATTGATAATTGGTTCGGTATTATTACTTTTATTATTAGTTATTTTTGTATTAATGCTACAAAAGAAGGACAAAATTCAGCCAGCCGATGAAAACCTTGATTTGGTATTTAAAGATATTAATCAATGCGAAAAGGAAAGATATGAAGTAAAGCATTTAGATGATAGAATCGTTTATCATGAAAAATTAGCTTTAAAATATAAAAAAAGAGATAATGAAGCAGTTGATTTTCAAAATAATCTGTCTCGTGCTGCCTTTGATAAGGTAATAAGTCATCTTCCATCAAGGATTCAGTCCCAAGCTACCACTTTAAATCTTGATGAAAATATAGATGAAAAGGCCTCAGAAACAGGGAAATCAAGATTTGCTAATTTAACAAGACTA
>CAMEKY010000003.1 GCA_945921565.1 uncultured Clostridium sp.
CTTATGGTGATATTGATATTATGTCAGAAGCAAGAAAAACATATTATATAGAAACACTAAAGATACGAATTGAAAAAATATTGAAGTCATCATTAAACTAAAAATAAGTTTTTTTATATTTATAATCTTAAATATTATTAATTTCTATGTGCTTTTTAAGTTATTGTATATATTTTGTACAATTTCGTTATTAATAATTATGCAGTTAGACTAAAGGGGTCGTATATCCGTTGAAAAAGTCAGATATAGTTTGCACAAAATTATTAATGTCAAAAGTTTTCAAATTTGATAATAATAATTCAGTAATCTCGTGTAAATTAGCTTTGATTTGTGGTAAAAATTTTATGCGTAATACCTCCTGTATGTTTTTTTTAATTCAATTATATCAGGTATTACGTTTTTTATTTTTTTTGAAACCCAAAACAAATTTACACTATCGTCGATTCGGCGTTACTTGAATGTGGTTGATTATCGTGATAAAATATTTTTAAAAAGACAAATGTAATTAATGAATTAAGAAAAACTAACACTAAAATAAAAAAAGATAGGAGAAAAATATGGAATGGAAAGAGATAACCTCATATTATAGCGAAATAAGACGTCATTATAACGGAAAATATTTAGAAAAATCTTATTTATTAGATGATGCGGTAGAGATTCAAATTTATAGTGCTTATGATGAAGAATTAGATTATACAAATGAAATTTTTGTTACTTGTAAAGAATTTTATGGTTCAACATATCCTTCAGAAAAACCGTATGAAGTTTATGAACAAATGAAAAAAGATCTATATGAGGGAAGATTAAATGGGCCATATACAAAAGATTTTATTAATAAATTTGTGAAAAAATATGATTTATGTATAGCCTTCGATTCGTATTTTTCTGGATTTGAAAAACTGTTTATGGAATAATATAGGATTTAAGCAAGATAGCTTTAAAGCAATTTTTAAGCCTTGAAGCACTTAGCTTTTTATTATATTTATGAATTATAGTAAGATAAGTGTTAATTTCACTACTTACAATAATCTAAGTAAAAAATATTTGTTCTATTTAAAATATTCTTTAGGTGGTATAATAAAAGCATATAGGAGGAAAAAGAAAAGAATGAATAATCTATTAAAAAAAGCAATTGCTGAATGCTTCGGAACTTTTGTTTTGGTTTTTGTTGCATGTGGTGTTGCAGTAGTTTCTCGTGCTAATTGGGTGGCTACAGCTTTAGCGTTTGGTCTTGTAATCGTTGCGATGGCTTATTCAATTGGCAATATTTCTGGGTGTCATATAAACCCTGCAGTTTCTATTGCGGCTGCCATTCGTAAGGAAATAACATGGAAGGAGTTTTTTGTATACGTAGTAGCACAAGTAATTGGTGCCTTTTTAGGTGCATTATTGCTTGCATTATGTTTAAGAGGATTTGAATCACTTGGTGGAAATGCAATTCAAGATGTATTATATAATGAGGAGCTTGAGCTAGATGCGGTTTCATACATAGGTGCATTTGCTATTGAGTTAGTTTTAACATTTATCTTTGTGTTTGTAATATTATCTGTTACCGATTCTAAACATGGAAATGGCAAAATTGCGGGAGTTGTTATTGGTCTTACATTAACACTTGTGCATTTAATTGGTCTTGGCTTTACTGGTACATCAGTAAATCCTGCAAGAAGTATTGCTCCAGCTGTATTACAGGCAATTGCCGGTAATTCTGAATCATTAAAGCAAGTATGGATTTGGATTCTTGCTCCACTTGCTGGTGGTGCTTTAGCAGCTTTAGCATACGGTTGTTTTATGGGAAAAAAAGAATCTAAATAAATAACTAAGAAGGGATGAAAAATAGTTTTATTTTGCGTCCCTTTTTTCTCGGTTTCTTTACTTTTAAAAAATCATGAAAATGGTTTCTTACTCTAGGAAAAACAGGAAAAATATAGTATAATGACAAATAGGTGATGTTTATGGAAGAAACTTCAAATTTTATAAAGACAATTATGGCAAATGATTTAGAGTCAGGGAAGGTAAAAGAAATTATAACTCGTTTCCCACCAGAACCAAATGCATATTTACATATCGGACATGCAAGAGCTATTATTACCGATTTTGAAACTGCAAAAGCATTTAATGGTAAAACTAATCTTCGTTTTGATGATACAAATCCAACAAAAGAAAAACAAGAGTTTGTTGACGCGATTATCGAGGATTTAAGATGGCTAGGCTATGAACCAGCTAATATCTTTTATGGCTCAGATTATTTTGATGCTACATATGACCAAGCAATTCTATTAATTAAAAAGGGCTTAGCATATGTCGATGACCTATCACAAGAAGAAATGAGTAGAATGCGTGATACTAATAATGGCGAGGGTATGGAATCGCCATATCGAAATCGTAGTGTAGAAGAAAATCTACGCTTATTTGAGGAAATGAAAAATGGTGTTTACGCTGATGGTGAAAAGACATTAAGAGCTAAAATTGACATGAAGAGCCCAAATATTAACATGCGTGATCCTGTTATTTATCGTATTATTCACAATACTCACCACCGTCAAGGAGACAAGTGGTGCATTTATCCTATGTATGATTTTGCACATCCTCTTCAGGATGCATTCGAGGGTGTAACTCATTCCTTATGCTCAATTGAGTATGATAACCATCGCCCACTATATGATTGGGTTATTGAGCATTGTGAGGTTAAATCAACTCCTCATCAATATGAATTTGGACGCTTGAATATTGCAAATACTGTACTATCTAAGCGTTATTTAAGAGCTTTAGTAGATTCTAATAAGGTTTCTGGATATGATGATTGTCGTATGCCTACATTAGTTGGTCTAAGAAGAAAGGGATTTACTCCAGAGGCAATTAAGAACTTTATTATTTCAACTGGACTTTCAAGAGTAAACTCTACTATTGATTTTTCACTTCTTGATAATTTCTTAAGAGATGATTTAAAGCTTAAGGTTTCACGTCCTAATGCAGTAATTAATCCACTAAAGGTAACAATTACCAATTATCCAGAGGGACAAATTGAGTATTTAGATTGTCCAAATAATCAAGAAAATGAAGAAATGGGTGTAAGAAAAATCGCATTTAGTCGTCATTTATATATAGAAAAAGATGACTTTATGTTAGAAAAGCCTAATAAGAAGTGGAAGAGATTATCTAAGGATATAGAGGTCCGCTTAATGCATGCATATTTCATCAAATGCAACGATGTTGTTTATGATGAAAATGGTAATATAGTAGAATTGCTATGTACATATGATCCACAAACTAAATCTGGTTCAGGCTTTAATGAAAGAAAGCCAAATGGAAATATTCATTTCGTTGAGGCTACAACGGCTATTCCTGCTACATTCAATCAGTTTGAATCATTACTTGTTCCTGAAAATGAGGAGAATAAGGACTGGGATTTATTTGATAAGCTAAATCCAAATAGCTTAGTAGTGTATAAGGGATTTGTTGAAGAGTCACTTAAGGATACTAAGCCATTAGATAGATATCAATTTGTAAGAAATGGATACTATTGTACAGATAAGGATTCAACAAAGGGTAACTTGATTTTCAACTGCACTGCTAGCTTGAAATCATCATTTACAATATAATAAAAGGCTGCCATTGGCGGCTTTTTGCACGAAATAAAGGAGAAATAAATTATGCTAAAAACTGTCAATTTAGGCCTACAATATGGCTCAAGAAAGCTATTTGACAAGGTTAATATTCAATTTGATAAAGGAAATTGTTACGGAATTATTGGTGCCAATGGAGCAGGAAAATCAACATTCTTAAAGTTACTCTCAGGAGAAATTGAATCAACTGAGGGTCAAGTAATTAAGGATCCTAAGGAAAGAATGTCTGTTTTAAGACAAAATCAAAATGCCTTCGATGATCAAACTGTTATGAAAACAGTTCTTTTAGGACATAAGAGACTTGTTGAAATAATGGATGAAAAGGAAGTTTACTATGCTAAGGCTGATTTATCTGATGAGGAGGGAATGAAGCTTTCTGAGCTTGAAGGTGAATTCATGGAGCTTAACGGCTGGGAAGCAGAGGCTGATGCGGCTACATTATTAAATGGTCTTGGTGTATCTGATGAATATCATTATCAATATATGGGTGAGCTTGATGCTAAAATAAAAATTAAGGTATTACTTGCTCAGGCATTATTTGGTAACCCAGATATCTTACTTCTAGATGAACCTACAAATAATCTTGATTATAAGTCAACTAGATGGCTTGAAAACTTTTTGCTAAATTTTGACAACACTGTATTAATCGTATCTCATGACCGTCACTTTTTAAATAATGTATGTACCCATATTTGTGATGTTGATTATGGTAAGATTAAATTATATGTTGGTAACTATGAATTCTGGTATGAATCAAGCCAATTAATGCTTGAGCAAATGAAGGATCAAAATAAGAAGGCTGAGCAAAAGGCTAAGGAACTTCAAGAATTTATTGCAAGATTTAGTGCTAATAAATCAAAGGCTCGTCAAGCTACTAGTCGTAAGAAGCTTTTAGAAAAGCTAGTTATCACCGATATAGAGCCATCAAATCGTAAATATCCATTTATTGGCTTTAAACAAAATCGTGAGGTTGGAAATGATATTTTATTTGTTGAAAATCTTACTAAAAAGGGATTATTTGAGAATTTATCATTTACTGTTAGAAAAGGAGATAAGATTGCCTTTTTAGCGGAAAATTCAATGATAATTACAACTTTATTTAACATTTTACTTGGTCGTGAAGAGGCTGATAGTGGTTCATATAAGTGGGGAGTTACAACTCAAACATCATTCCTGCTTCAGGACAACAAGGAATTCTTCCAAAATGAAAATCTAGATTTAATAAATTGGCTACGTCAATTTTCTCCTGAAGACCAAACAGAGTCATTTATTCGCGGTTGGCTTGGAAGAATGCTATTTAGTGGAGAAGAATCTACCAAGAGATCTACGGTTCTATCAGGTGGAGAAAAGATTAGATGTATTTTAGCTAAGATGATGCTAGAGGGTGGAAATGTATTATTAATGGAAGACCCTACAAACCACCTAGATTTGGAATCTATTACAGCCTTAAATGAGGGAATGACTAACTTTAAGGGAAATATTTTATTCTCAAGTCATGATGCCGAGCTACTTGAAACAGTAGCTAATAGAATCATTAGCTTTGAGGCTGATGGAATTAAAGATAAGATGACAACATATGAGGAGTATATTGAGTCATTAAAAGATTAAGGGATGTGAAAAAGTGGAATTAGATACTTTAAATGATAAGCAAAGAGAAGCCGTAGTAACTACTGAGGGACCAGTAATGGTTATGGCTGGTGCAGGTAGTGGCAAAACAAGAGTACTAACATATCGTATTGCTCATTTAATATTAGACCTAGGTATTTTACCATCTAATATTTTAGCCGTTACCTTCACTAATAAGGCTGCAAGAGAAATGAAGGAACGTATTGCAGCATTAACAAAAGAAAATGTTAATCAAATGTGGGTATCTACCTTCCACTCTTTTTGTGCCAGATTTTTACGTATTGAGCTTAAAGAATATAAGGGATACCGAAAGAACTTTACAATAATTGATGCGGATGATTCTTTAAAAATAATAAGAGAAATAATGAAAAGCGAAGGATTTGATCAAAAGGAATATAATCCAAAAATGATTCAGTCAATTATTTCAAATATCAAAAATTTAGAACCATTTTTTACAAAAGATTTTAAGCTTGAGGCTTGTGTTAACAAGGTGATGGATGAATATAATAAAAGACTTGTAAAAGAAAATTTAATGGATTTTGATGATTTGATTGGCCTAACACTAGATATGTTAACATATAATCCAAATATACTAGATAAGTATCAAAATAAATTTGAATATATTTTAGTAGATGAGTTTCAGGATACAAATATCATTCAATATAAGCTTATTAAGCTGCTTGCAAATAAACGTAGAAATATTTTTATTGTAGGAGATCAAGATCAATCAATTTACTCATTCAGAGGTGCTAAGGTTGAAAATATTGATTACTTTTTACGTGATTTTAAGGATACCGTTCAAATTTTGCTTGAGCAAAATTATCGTTCCACAAATCCAATACTAAGAATTGCAAACAATGTTATAAGTCGTAATACTAATAGGATAAAGAAAAACCTGTTTACAGATAATAAGAGTGATGAGCTTCCTGTATATTATCATACTCAATCAAGCTATGATGAGGTAATGTATGTAATTGATAAGATTAAAGAACTACATATGGCAGGATATCCTTATCATGATTTTGCAATTTTATATCGAGCAAATGCTCTTTCAAGACAATTTGAGGATATGCTTGTAAGGTATCAAATCCCATATACGATTTATGGAGGATTATCATTTTTTGAACGAAAAGAAGTTAAAGATATTATTGCGTATATGCGATTAATCATTAACAATGATGATGATTTTTCGTTTAAAAGAGCGGTTAAGGAGCCTAAAAGAAAGGTTGGCGATGCGTTAATTGATAAATTAACTAATGCAGGCCTTGAAAATAAGGTATCACTATTTAAAGCGATTGACTATATTTCAACCTCTGGAATTGGATATAATAATTTATTAGCATTCAAGTTTATTATTCTTGAGCTTGCAGAATTTTTATCAGATGAAAATACAGAGCTTATGGATATAATTGATAAGATTTTAGATAAGACCGGCTACAAGCAAATGCTTCAAAACGAAGGAGAAGAGGGAGAGGACCGTCTAGAAAACGTACTAGAACTAAAATCTGTATTAAAAGAAGCCAGTGAATATTATGAGGGAACAAAAGAAGAAAAGCTTAGTCAGTTTTTGTATGATTTGGCGCTAAGAACAGATGTTGATAATAAAAACGAAGCGTCAGATTGTGTAAAGCTTATGACATATCATCAGGCCAAAGGACTTGAATATCGTGTCGTATTTATGGTTGCGATGGAGGATGGTATTTTCCCAAGCGCAAATTGTAAATTAGAAAATGAACTTGAAGAGGAGCGTCGCGTCTGCTACGTTGGTATTACAAGAGCTAAGGAGAAGCTTTATATTACAAATGCATCTACAAGATATATGTATGGTTCGCAACAATATACTAATCCATCTACTTATATCAAAGAGATGGGCATGGATAATTTAAATGTTATTGGCAGAGCTAAAAAGCTTGATATTTCCGATACAATCTCATATCAAAAGAAGTCAAAGCCTGTTGAGGAAAAAGTTGAATCGTTTATATCAGTTGGAGATAAGATTAATCATAAAGCATTTGGTGATGGCTTAGTGGTTGAAAAGAATGGAGAAGTAATTACTGTTGCATTTGCTATGCCATATGGACTTAAAAAGCTTTTAGCTTCTCACCCATCAATTAGGAAAATTAAATAGCATAAGTTTAAAACAACTATCTGAAGGAGATTCTTTTAGATAGTTTTTTATTGCATTTGATATGAAAACGTTTTCACAAAATAATTTGGCGGTATAGTATTGACAGTGCCAATTATCAGTATTAAACTATATTTGCAATCTAGGTACAAGAGTGCCAAAGATATAGAAGGAGGAAAATTATATGCATAATATTACAAGAAGTTATTATAATTTAATGGATCCTTTCTTTGATGATTTTTTCAACGAAAGCAATCATCACAGTTTAATGAACACTGACATCATTGATGCAGGTGATCATTATGAAATGAAAATTGAAATGCCTGATGTAAAGAAAAGCGATATTCATTTATCCCTTGAAAATGGATATTTGACAATTCAGGCCAGATTTAATAAGAAAGAAGATGTTCATGAACACCATAAAGTGATTCGTAAGGAACGATTCAGTGGAACATATGAAAGAAGCTTTAATGTAGGAGATAATGTTAAAGAAAATGATATTAAAGCTAATCTTGAAAACGGTGTTTTAACGTTGCTTATTAATAAAGCACAATTAGAATCAAATAAGAAATATATAACAATAGATTAATTTGGAGGAAAAGAAAAATGATTAAACCTTTATTTGATAATGTATTAGTAAAAAAAGAACATAAAAATGAAACTACATCAAGTGGAATTGTTCTTTCCACAAAGGAATCAGAATCAAAATATGCAATTGTTGTAGCTGTTGGTGATGGAGTACTTGCTGATGGTAAAAAGGTTAATATGCCAGTTCATGTTGGAGATAAGGTATATTTTAAGAGCTATAGCAGTGATAAGATTGAGGAAAATGGTGAAGAATACGAGATTGTTTCACTATCTAGTATAAGCGCAATTATTGAGGAGGACTAATTAATTATGGCAAAGAATGTTATATATGGTAAGGATGCACGTAGTGCAATGGTTAATGGAGCTAATAAATTAGCTGACGCAGTAAAGATTACTTTAGGACCAAAGGGACGTAATGTTGTCCTTGATAAAGGATATGGCTCACCACTTATTACAAATGATGGAGTTTCAATTGCAAAGGAAATAGAGCTTGAGGACCCATATGAGAATATGGGAGCTAAGCTAGTGTATGAGGTTGCAAATAACACAAATGATGAGGCTGGAGATGGTACTACAACAGCGACATTACTTGCGCAAACTATGATTAAAAACGGAATCAAAGCTATTGATAAGGGTGCAAACCCCGTATTAATGCGTGAAGGAATTAATATGGCAGCTAAAGAGGTATCTCAAGCATTATTGAATAATACAAAGGAAATTAATGAACGTAAGGATGTTGAGTCTGTAGCTACTATTTCTTCAGGTTCAGCTGAAATAGGTAGTTTAATTGCGGATGCAATGGAAAAGGTTGGCGATGAAGGAATTATTAATGTGGATGAATCTAAGGGATTCGAAACTACACTTGAGCTAACCGATGGCCTATCATACGATAAAGGCTATATTTCTCCATACATGCTTGAGGATGATTCAAAGAATTCGATTGTCCTTGAAAATCCTCATATTCTTGTAACAGATATGAAAATTTCTGCAATTCAAGATATTTTACC
The DNA here is from genome assembly GCA_945921565.1 of uncultured Clostridium sp. GTDB lineage: Bacteria > Bacillota_I > Bacilli_A > Acholeplasmatales > Anaeroplasmataceae > CAG-307. The sequence goes on from CAMEKY010000003.1 coordinate 8,970, forward strand.
AGTACTTGAGCAGGTAGTATCTGATCGTAAGCCTTTGTTTATAATTGCAGATGATATTGAGCAAGAGGCTGTATCAACAATTATTTTAAATAAGTTAAGAGGAACCTTCAATGTTGTGGCTACTAAGGCACCAGGTTTTGGTGATAACAGAGTTGATACTCTTAAGGATATAGCTGCATTCGTTGGTGCTAAGTTCTGTTCGAAGGATTTAAGCATGAAACTAACTGACTTAACTATAGATGATTTAGGCTCAGCCAAGAAGGTAATAGTAGAAAAGAATAATACTACAATTATTGAAGGTGTTGGAGACAAGGATGCCCTAAATGAAAGAATAGAGGAAATTAAGGTTAAAATTGCCAATAGCGACAACGAATCACAAAAGAAGGAACTTAGAAAGCGTATTGCAGGTCTATCTAATGGAGTTGCATTAATTAAAGTTGGTGCTCCTACAGAAACTGAGCTTAAAGAGAAGAAACTTCGCCTTGAGGATGCATTAAATGCTACAAAGGCTGCTAAACGTGAAGGTATTGTAGCTGGTGGTGGCCTTGCATTAATTGAAGCTTATAATGAGGTTAAAGATAAATTATCTTCTGATATTCCTGATGTTGAAAAGGGAATCAGGGTTGTTCTTGACTCATTATGTGAGCCTTTATATCAAATAGCAGAAAATGCTGGATATGATGGAAAGGCAATTGTAGAAAAAGCACTTGTAGCCAAATCTGGAATTGGCTTTGATGCTAAAAATGGAACTTGGGTTAATATGTTAAAATCAGGCATAGTAGATCCAACAAAAGTTACAAGAAGTGCATTGTTAAATGCATCAAGCATTGCATCTATGTTTATCACAACAGAATGTGCTGTAGCTTCAATAAAAGAGACTAAATAATTATATATAAAGCTATAAAGATCATTACATTCGATTTTTATAGCTTTTTCTTTTGATTTAATTAGTTGATTTTTCAACAAGAGAGTGTTAATATTTAATCAGGTGATATTTAATGGATAGATTTAAGGAATTTACAAGTTCTATTACAAAAATAAATAGAGCAATTTTTCAAATAAAATCAAATGAAATGAGGCAGTATGATTTGAATAGCACATCAGTTGCGTGTATCTATTATTTATCTAATGATAATAATCTAACATCAAAAGATTTAGTTAATTTATGCTGTGAAGATAAAGCTTCAATTTCAAGGTCTCTTAAAAAACTTGAAGAGAATAAATATATAACCTTTTTAGGTGAAAGTGATAAAAAGAAATATAATACAGTAATTAGACTGACTAATAAGGGAGAAAAGATAGCTTCTAATATAATAGAACGAATAAATGCTATATTTGATGAATGTGGGAAAGTAATATCTGATGAAAATAGAGTAATATTTTACGATTCTTTGATAAAAATAGCAGAAAAATTAGAAGATTATAGATTACATGAGGAAAAATAATATGAATCCATTTTATAAATTATATGCAAGAACATATCAAATAATATTTAGAATAGCTTTGCCAATTTTACCATATCGTGATCCTATAATATTTAATCATATTGAGGATATTTCAGGCATAATTAAAGAAAATAAAAAGAATAAGCCAATGATAGTAACTGATAGTGGGATTTTATCAGTTGGACTATGTGATGACTTATTTAATAGATTGAATGATAGTAATATCCCATATTCATTATTTTCTGATGTATGTCCAAATCCTACATCTGATGTAGTCAATAATGCTCTTAAACAATTTAAAGAGGATAAATGTGACTGTCTAATCGCATTAGGCGGAGGTTCTGTAATGGATACCGCCAAGGCTTTAGGTGCACTATGCGCAAGGCCAAAGAAGAAGCTTTCAGATCTCGCAGGAATTTTACATGTAAGGAAGAAAATTCCAACTTTAATTGCCATTCCAACAACCTGCGGTACAGGTAGTGAGACTACACTTGCGGCAGTTATAACCGATAGCGAAACTAGACATAAGTATGCAATCAATGATTTTCCATTAATTCCATCATATGCTGTCTTAGATTGTAAGCTTATTAAAAATCTTCCCTCTAAGCTTGTTTCTACAACTGGTCTTGATGCACTTACGCATGCGATTGAAGCATATTTGGGTAGAAGTACTACCAAAAAAACAAGGGCTGATGCCTTAGAAGCGATGGATTTAATATTTAAGAATATAGAAGATGCTACAAACAATCATACAGATGAAAGCTTACAAAATATGCTTCTTGCTTCCCATAAAGCTGGAAGAGCATTCTCTAAATCATATGTTGGTTATGTTCATGCAATTGCTCATACCTTAGGTGGAAAATATAATGTACCACATGGATATGCAAACGCGGTAATTTTACCACATGTACTAAAAGAGTATGGAAAGAAAATTTATAAAAAGGTAGCTAAAATATATGATTATATTGGCTTAGGAGATAAGAATGTTTCTAAAGAAGAAAAATATAATGTATTTATGGCTCGTCTTACTGAATTATGTGATGCATTAAATATTGATAAGCATATTGATTGTATTAAGGAAGAGGATATTGATCAAATGGTTAAATATGCTCTTCATGAGGCAAATCCATTATATCCTGTACCAGTAATGTGGGATAAGAAGCAAATGAAGAAAATGTTTTATATAGTTAAGGGGACAAATTATGACACAACAAGAGATTAATGAATTAGTTGAAAAGCAAAGAAATTATTTCTTAGCCGGAAATACATTAAATATTAAGGATAGAAAGAACAAGCTAAAGGCTTTAAAAAAGGCTATGAAGGAAAATGAAATCGAGCTTTTAGATGCCCTTAAAAATGATTTAGGAAAGAGTCATTTTGAGGGATATATCTGCGAGGTAGGTCTTGTTTATGATGAACTTAATTATATGATTAAGCATATTAAAAAGTTTGCTAAATTTAAAAAAGTAAAAACTCCCCTTGCTCAAACTTTTGCTAAAAGCTTTATGGTACCATCTCCATATGGAGTAGTATTAATAATGAGTCCTTGGAATTATCCACTCTTATTATCATTTGATCCAATAATTGAGGCTTTTGCGGCAGGAAATACTGTTGTATTTAAGCCTAGTCGCTATTCTAAGCATACAAATGTTGTAATGAAGAAAATATTAGAATCAGTGTTTAGCCAAGAAGAGGTCATTACAATTTTTGGTGGGCACGAAGAAAATCAATACGTTCTAAATACAAATGTGGATTACATTTTTTTTACTGGAGGAAAGACAGTTGGTAAGATTGTTTATGAGCATGCCTGCCAAAAGATGATACCTGTTACTCTTGAGCTTGGTGGAAAGAGCCCTTGTATTGTAGATAGTACTGCTAAAATTAAGCTTGCAGCTAAGAGAATAATATTTGGCAAGATTTTAAATGCAGGGCAAACATGTGTAGCACCTGACTATATTTTATGCGATAAGAGAATTAAAGATGAGCTAATTAAAGAGCTTAAGAAGCAAATAATTAAGCAATATGGAGAAAATCCACTTGAAAATGAATCATTAGGTAAGATTATTACAAAGCATCATTTTGATAGACTTAATTCCTTAATTGATCAAAACAAGGTTGTCTATGGTGGACAAAGTAATATTGATACATTAAAAATAGAGCCTACAATAATCGATAATGTATTGGAAGCAGATCCTATTATGCAAGAAGAAATCTTTGGACCATTACTTCCAATTATGACATACGATAAGCTAGATGAGGCCATTGAATATATTAATGGTCATGATTCTCCACTCGCATTTTATTATTTTTCAACAAATAAAAAGAGTATTAAGTATTTATTACAAAAAGTACGCTTTGGTGGTGGCTGTATTAATGATACAATCATTCATTTAGCTACATCACATATGCCTTTTGGTGGATTTGGTGCATCAGGGATAGGCTCATATCATGGAAAAAAAGGCTTTGAAACATTTACTCATTACAAGAGTGTAGTAGATAAGAAGAATATACTTGATTTACCTATGCGTTATCAGCCTGCTAAAAAATTATATGAGAAGATTATAAGAAGGATTATGCGATGAAAAAGAAAATAATTTTAGTTAATGCGATTCTTTTGGCATTAATAATGATTTTTACAGGATTGTATTTAGGGTTAAATGGTAATGTATCTAAATATGCATTAGCAATTTTTAAGTCCGTTGCTAGCATTCTATTTGTAGTGGTGAATGCGATAGATGGATATTATGGATTAAAGATAATTAAAAACAAGAAACCAGATTTATTTCCAATTATCTTATTTATTGCGTTAGTATTATCGTGCATTGCAGATATCATAATAATGATTAATTTTATATTTGGAGCTATTATTTTTGCATTAGGGCATGTATTCTTCTTCATAAGCTTTATATTCCTTAAAAAGCTAAATATAAGAGATATAGTGTGTATTTTGACAATAATATGTATGTCAGTATTGCTACTAACTCTATTACCAAATTTAGATTTTAAAGGACTAGATGCGGTTATATATGCTTATGCCGTGATAATTTCCTTTATGCTTGGTAAGGCTATTTCAAATATGATAGGTGATAGAAGTAATATAAAAAATATTATAATAATGGTAGGCGCAGTATTATTTTATTTTTCTGATCTTATGTTAGTACTAAGAAACTTTGGGCCTAAAGATATAGTATTTAGCTTTTTGTGCTTATTTACGTATTATCCTGCTCAATTTATGTTGGCCTCATCGGTTATACTATATTATTTAGAAAAAGTGAATATTTCAGACATAAATAAAGCTTAGCACGAAACTAAGCTTTGTTTTTTTCTGTATGAGATTCATATAATCCTTTAATGAAAAAGTATAAGAAGAAGACAATAAATGCTGTTACAATAATAAAGCGATATTGATACTTACCTTCATTAACTATATCGGTAATATTAAAGTATGAGAACGGATTTAAATATTTTAAAAATTTTAATTTAAATATCCTTTCAACAATATTCATTGCCTCAAAAACTAAAATAATAAAAATACTAGGTATTATAAATGTTCGGCTTTTTTTAACAAAGAATGCGACTATCATTCCAACAAGATAAAACACAAGCTCTAGTAAAAATATTGAAGAATTAATTTCAAATATTTCCCAAACTCTTACAGCTTCTTTTTTAAAAATCAGAATAGCTAATGTTGATATAATATGATAAATAACGGTAGAGATAAGTAAAATGGTAAGACCTGAAGCTATTTTTTGCTTAATTATCTGTGATTCATTAATAGGCTTATATGAATAAAAGCTATAAGCATTATTTTTTCTATCCGAAAGTATTAAATAAAATCCAAGATAGCTTGCAAAAAGCGCAGATGCTATCAATATTAATGTCATCAAAAATGAATAATATGCCGTAATATTATAGTAGTTATTTAGATTAATACCAAATGACTCTAGTGTTTCTGGTTTAAATGATTCAAACCAAGAATACAGTGAATCCTTGTAGCTATAGTAAAGAGGATAAAAAGCTAATCCAACAAGCATAATCCCAAGCATAACACATGTGAATATAATGCCTACCCTTTTACATGATGAAATGTCATTTTTGTATATCATTTAAAACCTCGTTGAGGCTTGGGTCCTCAATTTTCAAATCATTTATCTTAAGCTTATTTAGCATCTTTAGCAAATCAGCTATATCATGCTTGTATATGAAGCAAAGCTTAAGATCGTGCTGATAAATTATATTGGATGTCGTTCCTAATATTAAGCTTAAATCATTTTCATTGCATAATTCTAAATAAACCTTTTTATAGTTTCTTACTTTTTTATAATCATCATATTCAATAATACTTTGATTATCTACTATATAGGTTTTATCACAAATTAAAATACCATCGAGTGATGACTGGATTATGATTACACAATATCCATTTTGCCTAAAATCTGACAGTATTCTTGTCATTTTTTGAATAGTTGAAGGACTGATATCCTTAAAAGGAGTATTAAGAATTAATACTTCAGGATTAAAGAAGATAGAATCGATGAATGATATTATTGCGGATTGCTCATAATTCAAGCTTTCCATAGCTTGGTTTGGATTTAAATTAAATAAATTTAAATATGACGCTATATTTTGCTTAAAATCGCCTTGATAGAAGCTTGAGCTATATAAGAAATAATCACTGATTGTTTTTTTGGGAAATGTTTTTTGATAATATGGCATAAAACCAACAAAATTAAGCAAGTATTTTCTTTCTTTTTTTATGTTGTGATTAAAATATAATATTTTTCCATCATATTTAATCTTGCCACATAATGCATCAAAAAGAATATTACTTGTGTCAATATTCTTAGTTAAAATACCGACAATTTGTCCAGCATAAGCCTTGAAGCTTACTTCATCTAAGGTATTTTTAATAGATAATTTTTTGATTTCAACTGCCGTTCTTTCCATTTTATCAAATCCCTTCAGCCTAAATTATATCACATCTTTTTTTCTATTCAAAGTTGTAGTTAAAACCATCTATTTGTGATAAAATATAGATACATTGAAAATAGGTGATTTAGATGGAAATAAAACAAAGAATGGAAGAGCTTGTAAGAATACTTGATAAAGCTAATGATGATTATTATAACAAGGATAATCCCACTATGGAGGATTATGAATATGATAGATTAATGGTTGAACTTGAGAAACTTGAGGAAAAATATCCAGAATATAAGGACCCAAATTCACCAACTAGTAGAGTAGGTGGAGAAGCATTAAAGAAATTTGAATCAGTTACTCATGATGTTCCGATGATGAGCTTGGCGGATGCGTTTAGCTATGATGAACTACGTGATTTTGATTCTAAGGTTAGGAAGATTGAGCCTGAGGCTTGTTATGTTTGTGAACTCAAAATAGATGGTCTATCTGTATCATTAAAATATGAGGATGGTATTTTAGTTCGTGCTGCCACAAGAGGAAATGGTGTAAAGGGTGAGAATATTACAAGTAATGTTCGTACTATCAAATCTGTACCATTAAAGCTTTCTAAGCCTTTAACCTTGGAGGTTAGAGGAGAAATATTTATGCCTAAAAAAAGCCTTATTAAGCTAAATGAGGAGCGTAAGCTAAATGAGGAGGAGCTTTTTGCAAACTGTCGTAATGCGGCAGCGGGGTCAATTCGTCAGCTAGATCCTAAGGTGGCCGCTAAGCGTAACTTAGATGTGTATTTATATTATGCAACAGCTGGGTTTGGCGTTGATAATCAATATGATGCACTTAAGGAAATGGCAAATATAGGATTTAAGGTTAATCCTAATTATGAACTATGTAAGAGCATTGATGAGGTTATTAATTATATTACAAAGATGGGAGAAATGCGCGAAAGCCTACCATATGATATTGATGGTATCGTTATTAAGGTAAATAGCTTCAAAAATCAAGAAGAAATTGGTGTTACATCTAAGTATCCAAAATGGGCAATAGCGTATAAATTCCCACCAACTGAGGTTCATACAAAGCTTAATGATATTATTTTTCAAGTTGGAAGAACTGGAAATATTACCCCAGTTGCGTGCTTTAACCCTGTTGAGGTCCAAGGCTCTGTAATTTCTCGAGCTTCTCTTCACAATGAAGATTTTATTAAGGAAAGAAACATTCATATTAATGATACAATTGTGATTCGTAAGGCTGGAGATGTTATTCCTGAGGTTGTTAAGGCCGTAGAGGAGGAGCGTAGTGCTGATGCTTTACCATTTGTAATGATTACAAAATGTCCTTCATGCGGGCAGGATATTATAAGAAAGCCAGGAGAGGCAGATTATTATTGTATTAACCCAAATTGTGAGGAAAAGAGAATCAACGCATTAATTCACTTTGCATCTAAGCCAGCATATGATATTGATACTCTTGGTGAAAAAATGGTTAGATTATTATATGAAAATGAGTTAGTTAAATCTATTCCAGATATTTTTACTCTTTATACTAAAAGAGATGAGCTTTTAAAATTGGAAAGAACTGGTCAAAAGAGTGTTGATAAGCTTTTAAACGCAATAGAGGAGTCGAAGAAGCAAGATTTATCTAGGCTTATATTTGGCTTAGGTATTAGACATTGTGGTGCTAAGGTTTCTCGCATACTGGCTCAAACATATTTATCACTTGATAATTTATTTAATGTTGAATATGAGGATATGAGACAAATTAGTGACATTGGTGATGTTATTGCAAGTGAGGTTACTTCATGGTTTAGGGATGAAGATAATCGCAATTTAGTTAACACCTTAAAGGAACTTGGACTTAAGACAAGTGAGGATAAGGTAGAGATTAAGGAGTCATTCTTTACTGGTAAAAAGATTGTACTTACAGGAAGCCTTCAAAGCTATGAAAGAAGTGAGGCTAAAAGAATTATCGAATCCTTAGGTGGAAAATGTATTGATAGTGTTTCGAAAAATACTAATATCGTTATTGCTGGAGAGAGTGCAGGCTCAAAGCTTGATAAAGCAAGAGCTTTAGGTATCCAGGTGATGAGTGAGGAAGAGTTTTTGCAAATACTTGCAAATACAAATGAATAATAATTATTAGGAGTAGTAATGCTTATGAATAAATTAGTAATTAAAGGTGCAAGAGAAAATAATTTAAAGAATATTGATATTGAATTGCCTAAAAATAAGCTTGTTGTATTAACAGGTTTATCAGGATCGGGAAAATCTAGCTTGGCATTTGATACTATTTTTCAAGAAGGAGAAAGAAGATTTATTGAATCATTATCTCCTTATGCTCGTCAATTCCTTGGCGGAAGTGAAAAGCCTGATGTTGATTCTATCGATGGACTTTCTCCAGCAATATCAATTGATCAAAAATCAACAAGTAAGAATCCTCGTTCAACTGTAGGTACAGTGACCGAAATTTATGATTTTTTGCGTTTGTTATATGCAAGAATAGGGGTACCATATTGTCCAAATCATAACATTCCTATTGCGGGTGAAACGAAAGAGGAAATGCTTAAAAAGGTTTTAAGTCTTCCTGAGGGATCAAAGGTTTGGGTTTTGTCTCCGGTTATTATGCATTCAAAAGGAGAGCACAAGCCTATTTTTGAGAAGTATTTGAAGGAAGGCTTTGTGCGTGCAAGAGTTGATGGAGAAATAATAGATATAGAATCTGCTCCTGTGCTTGATAAGAATAAAATGCATGACATAGATATCGTTGTATCTCGTTTTGTGATTAAAGAAGGTGTAAGACAACGAGCTATTGAGGCTTTAGAGGTAGCCTTAAAGTTTTCTGATGGTTATTGTAGAATTTTATATGATGATAAGGAAATGTTTTTGTCAGAGCACTATGCATGCAAGGAATGTGGCTTTACAATGCCAAAAATAGAGCCTCGCCTTTTCTCATTTAACTCACCTCTTGGTGCTTGTCCAGAATGTAATGGACTAGGACATCGATTGGAGGTATCGGAGGATTTAGTTATAGACCCGGAAAAATCTTTAGAAAATGGAGCTATAATTCCATATAAGAATCAAGAGAAGGATAATTTAACCAATCTTGAGCTTATTCAAACATGCAATCATTATAAAATCGATATGAAAAAGAAATTTGTTGACTTGTCAAAAAAAGAACAACAAATCATTTTATATGGATCCCCAGATAAAATTTCATTTAAAATGAAATCCTCAAGTGGTAGGAATCATGATAAGGTCGATTATTATGAAGGCGTTATTTCTAACTTTAGACGTCGTTATTTAGAAACAAATTCCGATTGGATTCGTGATTGGATTGAGGGATATATGGTTGAGCGTGAGTGCCAAACATGTCATGGAAAGCGTCTAAATCAAGCCGTACTTTCCATTAGAATTGCGGATAAATCAATTGATGATTTATGTCAAATGTCAATTCAAGATTTGTATGACTTTTTAGATAACCTTACTCTTTCCAATGAGGCTATGCAAATTGGCCGTCAATGTATCAAAGAGGTTAAGGATAGACTTAGATTCTTAAAGAATGTGGGACTTGAATATTTAACGCTTGCGCGTGGTGCAGATACATTATCTGGTGGAGAGGCTCAAAGAATTAGACTTGCAACTCAAATTGGCTCTCAGCTAACTGGTGTATTATATGTTCTTGATGAGCCTTCAATTGGACTTCATCAACGTGATAATCAACGTTTAATTGATACAATGAAGGAAATGAGAGATTTAGGAAATACTTTAATTGTTGTAGAGCATGATAGTGATACAATGCTACAGGCTGATTATTTAGTGGATATTGGACCTGGTGCTGGTGCACACGGTGGTGAGGTTGTAGCTGCTGGTACACCAGAGGAGGTAATGGCAAATGATAATAGTATTACTGGCAAATATTTATCAGGAAAATTAAAAATAGATGTACCTACTGAAAGAAAAAAAGGAAATGGAAAATTCTTAGAGATTAAAGGAGCAGAATGCCACAATTTAAAAAAAGTAAATGTTAAGATGCCCCTAGGTACTCTTACCTTGGTAACTGGTGTATCTGGTTCTGGTAAATCAACATTAGTGAATGAGGTTTTATATAAAAATATATATGTAAAGCTATATAAAGCAAAGAAGGTTTATCCAGGTAAATGTAGGGAGATTAAAGGTCTTGAGAATATTGAGAGAGTAATTCAAATATCTCAAGCACCGATTGGTCGTACTCCAAGATCAAATCCTGCAACATATACAGGCGTATTTGATGATATAAGGGAATTATTTGCTCAAACAAATACTGCTAAGATGCGTGGATATGATAAGGGCAGATTTTCATTTAATGTTAAGGGTGGAAGATGTGAATCATGTTGTGGTGATGGTGTAAAACGTATCTCGATGCAGTTCCTTCCTGATGTATATGTCCCATGTGAGGCTTGTGGTGGTACACGTTATAACAGCGAGACACTTGATTGTACATTTAAAGGAAAAAACATTGCAGAGGTTTTAGATATGACAGTTGAGGAAGCCTATGAATTTTTTGATTCGATTCCTAAAATCAAATCGAAACTTGAAACAATGTTACTTGTAGGACTTGGATATATTAAGCTTGGTCAGTCATCTACAACATTATCTGGGGGAGAAGCTCAGCGTGTTAAGCTTTCATACGAGCTTCATTCTAAGATAACAGATAAAACATTATATATTTTAGATGAGCCAACAACTGGGCTTCATATTGATGATATCAAGAGGCTTATGAATGTTATTACAAAAATGCGTGATCAAGGGGCAAGTATTATAATCATTGAGCATAATTTAGATGTTATAAAGCTTGCGGATTATATTATTGATTTAGGACCTGAAGGTGGAGATAAGGGTGGAGAAGTTGTCTTTGCAGGTACACCAGAGGGACTAGTTAAATGCGAAAATTCTTGGACGGGTAAGTATTTGAAGGATTATTTGAAAAAAATGTAAAATAATGCGATTTTTTATAAATTTGAATTCTATTTATAATCAATATGTGCTATACTTATAGTATAAGAGGAGGATAAAGAAATGAAAGATTTAGTAAAAGCAATTGAAGGACTACCTATGATTGTTAAGTTTATTTTAAACTTATTTTGGGGTATTTTAGGTAACCTATATCGTTTAGCTCGTTCTATTGCAAAGAATAATCTAGTTGGTATTGTACTTGCTATTGTATTAATTATTTGTGGTGGATTCTTTGTGCTATGGATTCTAGACTTAATTTTTATCTTATTAGGTAAAGAGATTTGGTGGATTGATTAATTAAGGAAGGCTTAGAAAACTAGGCCTTTTTATTTTATATTTTAAACAAATATGCTACAATTGTAACAAGATGGTGATTATATGAAAAAATATATTTTAACAATTGATCAAGGTACTACATCAACAAGAGCAATTCTTTTTGATAAAATGGCTAATACTATAGGAATGTATCAAATGGAGTTTACCCAAATATGCCAAAAAAGTGGATATGTTGAGCATAACGCAGATGAAATTTATGAAACAGTTTTGGAGTGTATAAAAAATGTGATTAATAATGCACATATAAATGTAACTGAGATAGATTCTATTGCAATTACTAATCAACGAGAGACTACCGTTATGTTTGATAAGGCTGGAGTACCGCTTGCAAATGCAATTTGCTGGCAATCTCGTCAAAGTCAAGATATTTGTGAGGAACTAATAAATAAGGGATATGAGGATATTATTTATAATAAAACAGGGCTTCATATAAATCCGTATTTTTCGGCATCAAAGATTATGTATCTTTTAAAAAATAATAAATTCGTAAGAGATAAATATGACAAGGATGATGCGCTCTTTGGGACAATTGATACATATATTTTATATCGATTAACAAATGGAAGGTCATTTATGACTGATGCGACAAATGCATCAAGAACAATGCTATATAATATTTATACTAATGATTATGATGATGAGCTTTTAGATATTTACGGAATAAAAAGAAGTATTTTACCTACGGTTATGAATTCATCAGATGATTTTGGCTATACAACAATAAATGGAGAGAATATTAAAATATGTGCAATGATTGGAGATCAACAAGCCTCACTATTTGGACATTGTGCATTTAATGAAGGAGATATTAAGAACACATATGGCACTGGTTGCTTTATGCTACTTAATACAGGTGTAAATCCTGTGAAATCTCAAAAGGGATTGTTAACGACCATTGCCTCAAAAATTAATGGTGAGGTTACTTATGCTTTAGAGGGCTCAGTATTTATTGCCGGTGCGGCTATAAAGTGGTTACGTGATTCTTTAAAAATCATAAATGAATCAAAGGAAACATGCGATAGAGCATTTAAATCAAAAAATGATGATTTAGTTTTAGTTCCAGCATTTGTTGGGATGGGAACACCATATTGGGATAATGATGTAAGAGGTGCGATGTTTGGCCTTACACTAGATACAAATCAAGATGATATAGTAAAAGCTACATTAGAATCAATTGCATATGAGTCGTTAGACGTTTTTGAGGTAATGGCTAAGGAGGCTCATTTAAATAGCTTATCACTTTCTGTTGATGGTGGTGCATCCGCAAATGATTATTTGCTTCAGTTTCAATCAGATATTATGCAAAGTGTTATAAAGCGTCCTCGTCAGGTAGAAACGACGGCTCTTGGAGCTTGCTTCATGGCAGGGCTTTATACAGGATTCTTTAAAGATTACGATGAGCTTAAAAAGCTAAATCAAACACAAAAGATGTTCTATCCTATTTTATCTAATGCTGAGGTTAAGGCAAAATATGATAGATGGAAGCTTGCGGTTGAAGCTTGTAGAGTATTTAAGCCTAATAACTAGAATATCACACTATTAGTGTGGTATAATATAACAAATGCTTAAAAAAGCGTTAGTTAGGATAGTATATGGGTAAAGTAGAAGATAAAGATGAAATTAGACAAGAACTTGATGAGAAGCAAAAAAGTGTAGAAGAAAAAAATCGGCAAATTCTTGATGAATTAAACAAAACTGAAACTGAAGATGATGATAATCTTGATATCGAACTTAAAAAAATGCATGATGCCATTTTAAAGTTTTGTAAGGAACGAACGCTTTTTGATAAGACAATAGGCTTAATTAAGGCGTTTATTAGAGCGTTTATTGCGTCCTATTTAGCGTATGGTGTCATTTATAATCATATCGAAGTAACAAGACTTAATGCATTATGGATGAATTTGGGTGTTTCGGTTTCGTTTTTAATATTGATTAATTTTGTATTTAGATGGGTTGGTAAGATAAATTATAATGCATCATGGCTTTTAACATATGTTGTATTAATTGTTTTAATGTGTGTAATGTCGAATATAGGATGCTTATTCGTAGTGGAATCTTTTTTATATGTAGTATTATATTTCTTAATCGAATTAATTGCATATAATTTGCTAGACATACTTATGAATAAGTATTTAATATGGAAAATTGTGAGGTAGTGTTATGTCAATAAAGGTAAAAAAAATTGTAAAAGATATTAATCTTGATGTATTAGCTGGCGAGGAAGGCTTAGTAAATGAAATTGCTGATCAAAACGTTGAGCGTCCAGGATTGGAATTTGCTGGATTTTATGACTTTTTTCAACCAGGTAGAGTAAATCTAATTGGTAGTAAGGAAATATCATTTTTGGATAAATTAGATGAAGAGGTTGCCAAAACTCGCGTTAGATATATATTTATGCAACAACCTCCATGTATTATTTGTTCAAAAAATGTAAATCTACCTCAGTTTTTTATGGACTTTGGTAATGAGTTTAAAATCCCAGTTTTAAAGTCAGAGTTAAGAACTACTGCAATTTCATCAAAGCTATATAATTATTTACAGGATTCTTTAGCCGAAAGACAAACTATTCATGGTGTATTGATGGATATAAACGGAATGGGTACACTTATTATGGGTAAAAGTGGAATTGGTAAGTCAGAAACAGCTCTTGAATTAATTCGTAGGGGGCATCAGCTTATATCAGATGATCGCGTAGATGTATTTGAGTCAGAGCCTGGATCACTAATCGGTACAGCACCTAAAATCCTTGAGCGTTATATTGAAATAAGAGGAATTGGTATTGTAGATGTTGTTAGATTGTTTGGAGCTGGTGCGTTTAGAGAATCAAAAAAGATAAAGCTAGTTGTTGAACTAGAAAAGTGGGAGGACGGGAAGTACTATGACCGTTTAGGTCTTGAAACTCAAACAGCCAAGTATTTTAATACTGAAATACCTAAGGTTGTTATTCCGGTTCTTGCTGGTAGAAATACGGCTCTTTTAGTTGAAAGTGCAGCATTAAATGAGAAGCTTAAGTATTTTGGTATAAATTCTGCCCGTGAATTTACTGATGCAGTTAATTCACTTGCTAGAGGCGAAGGAGATGATGAATAATGTTCTTATTTGAAGCGGGATTATCGCTATTTGGAATAAGGCTATATGCTATATGTATCCTTACGGGAATCATCGTTGGTGTAATTATGATGATAAGAGAAGGGAAAAAGCTAGGAATATATTCAGATTTTATCTATTATGGTGTGATTTTAGCAGTTCCACTTGCAATTGTTGGAGCTCGTTTGTGGTATATATTATTTAATCTAGATGAGGATTGGCCTTTTTCTAAAATAATAGGACTTGAGGGAGGACTTTCGGGTCTTGCCATTCAGGGTGGAATAATCGTAGCGATTATTGTTGTATATTTTTGGTCAAAAAAGAAAAAGATATC
Source organism: uncultured Clostridium sp. (assembly GCA_945921565.1). Lineage (GTDB taxonomy): Bacteria > Bacillota_I > Bacilli_A > Acholeplasmatales > Anaeroplasmataceae > CAG-307. The sequence goes on from CAMEKY010000003.1 coordinate 24,080, forward strand.
ATTTTATAAGGTTATTGACGTGATTGCACCAGCATTATTAATATCTCAGGTGTTTGGTAGATGGGGAAATTTCTTTAATAAGGAGCTATATGGCCCTGTTATTCAAAATGTCGATTTATTTCAAACGTTATTACCTAGATTTATAACTGATAATATGTATATTGCCGGAGCATATCGTCATCCAACATTCTTATATGAGGGTATGCTAAACCTATTAGGAGCTATTATATTAATAGTTTTAAGAAGGAAATATAAGAAGCTTGAGTCTGGTGATTTAATGGGTGGATATTTAATTTGGTATGGTGTTGTAAGAATTATTACAGAATCATTAAGAGCTAAATCAGGTGCTAATGAGGTATTAATGCTAGGTGGAGTCAAGGTTTCGATTTTAGTAAGTTGTGTATTTATTGCTTGTGGAGTTGCATTCTTGATTGCTAAGCGTTTTGTTGGACCAAGAATTAAATATCAAGATATTATAAATAAGGTTATGGAGGATAAAATTGATACAGTATTATTTGATTTAGATGGTACTCTTTTAAATACGAAAAGATTAATTGATCAATCATTTATTCATACATTTGAGAAATTTTATCCAGAAAAAAGATTAACAGATGAAGAACTTGATTCTTTCTTTGGACCAACACTTTACGAAACATTTTCTCGTTATTCAAGTGATGAGATAAAAATTAAAGAAATGATGGATTATTACAAAGAGTATAATATAGAGCATCATAATACAGATTATGTTGAAATGTATGATGGAGCTAAGGATACATTAAAATTCTTAAAAAAGAAGGGATATAAGCTTGGTATTGTTTCATCAAAGAGGAAAGAAATAATTATTCTGGGATTAGATTTGTTTGGTTTAACTGAATTTTTTGATGTAATTATTGGTGGAGATGATGTGGATTCACCAAAGCCTGCTCCTGAGGGGATTTATAAGGCTATTGACATTTTAAAGCCAAAGCGTAATGTTTTATATGTTGGAGATAATCCATCAGATATTCAAGCTGGCATTAATGCGAATGTTAAAACCTGTGATGTTATGTATTCTTCTAAATTTGAAGAATGTGAAAAACTTAATCCAACGTATTGCATAAGCAATTTATCAGGGTTAATTAAAATTTTGGTTGAATAAATCCTAATATAAGGAGGAGATATAATGTCTTTTGCATCCTATTGTAAGGACGAATCTTCAGTTATTAAAGGTCTAAAGCCGCATTGTCAAAAGGCTGAGCTTGAGGCTTTAATTAGGTTAAATGGAGAAATAGTAATTAGGAATGGCAAGTTAATGATTAACTTTTCATCAACTAATTCCCATGTAGCTTCATGCTTTATGAAGCTTTCTAAGGATTTATATGGTGCAACAACAACGCTTGTTACAAAGGAAATTGAACGATTTGACAAAAAACAAGTATATGAGGTTACAATTGAATCTTTAGCAGATGATATTGTTAAGGATATGGATTTGTTTAATGATTCATCAAAGAATCATGCATTATATGAATCGAAGGAGTGCTGTCAAAAAAGTTATTTAAGGGGTGCATTTATGGCTAGAGGGTCAGTAAATGACCCTGCAAAAAGTGATTATCATTTAGAGATAGCGACAAGATCTAATGATGAAGCCATTTATATACAGCATTTGATGAATTTATATGATTTAAACGCTAAGCTTTCTAAAAGAAGAAATGATTTAATAATTTATATAAAAGAGGTTTCAAAAATTGCTGATTTTTTGAGAATTATTGGAATTTCACAAATGGTTTTTAAGTTTGAGGAAATTCAAATTCAAAGAGAATTTAAAAATGATTTAAATCGAAAGGTTAATAGCGAAATTGCCAATGAAATAAAAACGCTAAGTGCAGCAAAGGCACAGCTTTTAAACATTCAATATCTTGAGTATAATTATCCGCTTGAAAAGATGGACCCAAAAATTCTTTTAATAATGAAGGTCAGAAAGGATAATCCAGAGGCGTCATTTAAGGAATTATTAGACATATTGAATAATTATTATGGTGAAAAAATAACAAAGTCGGGTTTAAACCATAGATTTATAAAAATTAAGGAAATGGTTGAGGAACTTAAGACACAAAAAAAGAGAGGCTACGAAGAGTAAAATCTTCATAGCCTTTTATTATATTTCCTCTTTCTTAAATTTAAAGAAAAATAATAGTATATTAAAAATGGCACAAATTCCAACAATAATATAGATGATTCTTGACGCAACTGAGCCTTGATTGAAGATAAAGTCGACAAGGTTGAAATTAAACGCACCGACTAATCCCCAATTTAATCCACCAAGAATGGTGAAAATTAGAGCTATCTTTTGGGCAATTGACATATTAAACCTCCTAATTTTATTATTTACAATATTAATATAATTATACTATGAATATTTTTCTATTTTTTTTCATATGATTAGGTGAAATTATTGAGGTGGAAAAATGCGAAAAGGTATATTAGTTTTTTTATTATTATTTGTAGCAGGCCTTTCTTCTTGTGGTAAACAAACAAAAACAGAGGATGCATATTCAAGCTTTATTAACTCAATTACTGAGGCAAAAAGTTATGTTCTTAAGGCACAAATGGAGGTTCAAAGGGATGAAGGCTCAAATATTTTTGATGTTGAGGTTTCATATAAAAGCCCTAACTATTATCGTGTAAATTATCAAAACCAAAGCTCTAATTCAAGACAAATTCTTTTAAAAAATAATGAAGGTGTATATGTTTTAAGCCCTGAACTTAATAAAGAATTCAGGTTTGACAGTACATGGCCTTTAAATTCTAGTCATATTTATATTTTAAATAAGGTTGTAGATGATTTATCTTCAGATAATGAAAGAGTTGTTGAATGCAAAGATGATTATTACGTATTCTCATCTGCTATATCTCATAAGGTTAAGCAGGATCTAGTTAAGCAAGTTGTTTATATTAAAAAGAGCACAAATAAGCTGGAAAAGATATGCTACCAAAGTGCAGATAAGGATATGATGGTTTTAATGGTTAAATCACTTGAGTTTAATAAAACATTACCTAGTGATACATTTAATGTTGAGGCTATAATGCAGTCTGAAACATCCTTGTTAGGGGAAGGAAGCTCAGTAGTTGTTTCATCAATTGATTTTGAGAATATTTTTGATGTTACGTGTACATCAGAAACATATGATGATGTCACAGTTATGTCATACAAGGGAGATAAAAGCTATAGTATTATATTCCAAAAACTTGATGAGACTCCATCTGCATCAGCTCGTATATATGATGATTTTGTAATGCTTGATGATACAATTGCGTTTGTTAGTGCAAGTTCATTGACCTTCTATTATTCTAATTATGAATTTAAGATTGTATCAAGCACATTAACATTAGATGAAATGATTAGTGTTGCAAATTCATTAACAATTGCATAGCTTAAACTAATGGTTTATTTGACCTAATGGTCATTTAAACTTTTTTGTTCTTCAATAACGATACATTCTTTTATATTTGTGTATCGATTGAATGAAAACGCTTTACAAAATATTAGAATGTCATATATACTTTGGTAAAAAAGAGAGGAAAATTATATGAAGAAATTATTTAAAGGTATTCTTACTGGCGCATTTGCATTATCTTTAGCATCATGCGGATCAACAGTTAATACAAGTACAACAAGTGCACCAACAACAGTAGCACCAATAACAAGTGCACCAACAACAGTAACGCCAACAACGGTAGCACCAACAACATTGGCTCCTACTACAGTAGCGCCAACTACGACAGTAGCACCTATAACAAGTGTGCCAACAACAGAACCAATAGAGCCAAAGCTACCAAAAATATATTTGGCAGGAGATTCTACAGTTAAAACATATGAAGCCAACCAATATATAGGTGGTTGGGGACAATATTTAGATTATTTCCTGGATGATTCAATTGAGGTTATTAATTGTGCTCAGGGAGGTAGAAGTTCAAGAAGCTTTATTAATGAAGGAAGATTATATGATATTGAAGGAAGTAAGTATACATTTAATCAAAATGATGGAAAATCTATTGGCAGTGTAATTGAAGAGGGAGATTATTTGTTTATTCAATTTGGACATAATGATGATGATACGAAAAAGGCGTCATCATATGCAACATTATTTGATCGTATGGTTCCACTAGGAACACCAGATGGTAATGGTATTTATCCAACTACAGCTGGAGAAAGAGTGTCGACTACATATTTACCTGAAGAATATACTAGTAATGTAAGCTCAACAACAACTGCAATGAACGAAATAGCTAAGTATGGCTCAACATATTATTCATATGACTGTGGAGGAACATATAAATGGTTTTTAAAGCAATACATAGATTTTGCAAGAGAAAAAAATGCTATTCCAGTTTTAGTCACTCCTGTATCAAGAGTAAAGTTCAGTGATGGACAAATCATTGGAGGACCAGGACTTCATGGTGAGAATTTTGCATACGTTGAGGCTGTAAGGCAGCTTGCAGAGGAAGAGGATTGTTTACTTATTGATTTATTTTCAGATACTAAGCAAATGCTTGAGGACGCAACTCCAACATATGCAAATTATTTAATGGCGTTAAAGCCAAATGATTTGCAAGGAGTATGGCCTTCTGGATATGATGAGACATACAATAATACGAAATTAGGATATACGGGAATAGAAGCTACTCATTATAACAAATATGGTGCATACCTTACAGCGGCTCATGTTATTGAAAATATTTTAGACACAGTTACATCAGCAAATAATGGTAAAGAAACTTACACATTTAAGTCATTAATAAAGACAATACCTTCAGCTTATATTGATCCATCTAATTTAATTAGTAAATCTGTAGTGGGGGTACTTGAAGGTAAGCTAACTAAGATTACAGTTACAAATCCTAATCGTACATATAGTAATCCACTAGATACAGTTGCGTTAATAAATGATGTTCTTGCGTTAACATTAAGTAAGGATAATGTTGTAGAATATGAAGAGGCAGTCTTGAAAGCGCAAGCTTCATATATTAGCTTGAATGTAGATGATAGGGCAAGAGTTACAAATTATAAAGAGCTAACTGAAGCAATTGCGAATTTAAATGCATTAAAGGAATCGTTAAAACCAAAGCCAATTTCTACAACAGTTATAAATGCTAACAATTTAACTGCAGGAACTTATACTGATATAACAATATTAGAAAATGTTACAATTTATGCAAATGCATCAAAGGCGGTAGATGTTAAAGCGGTATCATGTAATGCATCATATGGTGGAGTAGATTATTCATTTACTCAAGGTATTTCTCTTGGTGGATCAGCATCAATGGGTACATATAGATGCTTAGAGATAGAAACAAAGGGTAAGTGTACTATTACAGTTATTGCAAAATCATCTGGAACTGATGATAGAGTACTTAATATTGTAAAGAGTTCAAGTACATCAACATCAGCAGGATCATTTGAAGCAAAAGCATCTGTTAGTGTTTCCAGCCAAGAAATAACAGAAGCAGGTAAATATATGATTGGTTCTACAAATAAAGGAATTTGGGTATTTGCAATTATTATTGAATATTACGAATAAGAAAAAAGGGCGTTTGTGCCCTTTTAGCTTTAAAATTCAAGTAGTAGTTCAATACACTTTTTGTTCATAATCTCTCTTGTGATTTCTTCCATTTCTTTTGGAGTCTCTTTTTTCGATTTACTCCAGGTACTAAGCAAGGATGAAAGCATAGAAAATTTTAAATTGTTAAGATATTCATTATCAGCATTTTTGAAGTGCCTTTTCATACACTCTTTTAGAATATATTCATTTTGATCTGTAATAATAGTAATAAGATCACGGTGATAATACCAATATTCAAAAAAGAATAATAATTGATTTTTACGACCTTCGCGTTTTGTTAAATAATCGTTATAAAAGAATTCAAGCATAACCGCAAGAACATCTGTAACATTATTAAAATTACGGTAAAAAGTAGTACGTGATACACCACATTCACAACAAATATCTTTAACTGTTACTAAATTTAGTGGTTTATTTAATAGGATTCTTCGTAAGGATTTATATATTATCTTTTGACTTTCTAATGATTTTTTATTTGACTTGAGTTCGTACATGAACAACACATCCTTTACATTTCAAGTATAAACCATTAATAAAAAAACGACAACTACTAATATTAAAAAATGAAAAAGCTATTTAAAGTTACGCTTTTTTGAGGCCTACGATTTAATTCACACAAAAATGTCGTAGACATTGCAAAATACTGCTTGATAATTTATTAAAATTACATTATAATTAAGGGGATAATTAACGAAGGAGCTGAATTACTTTGGCAAGAAAAAATACGCAAGACGCGTCAAAGAAGCATTTAACTTGGAAATTTTATACTATATTATCTTCAATTATTGGATTACTTATAATTGCAGGAATAATTACATCTATTGTGGTATATAACACAGTTTACTCTGAATCCTACAATAATAAATTTTCTGAATATACGAAATATAAGAGAAATTATAATGAAATAGAAGATTTATTTGATGATAAATATGAAGATGGATTTGAACCTGGTGTGTATACAATTATATTTGCATATGATGATACATATATGGATCAAGGAGAAATTGATGAACTAGATAGTGATGATCCTAATCGTAGTAGATACGAAAAGTGTAATGCTGCATTAAAGGAATTAATTTTAGCAATCCAAGAAAATGAAGCAGCATATGCAGGTGTTGAAAGTGAGATTTTTAATCGTATTGACTTTTATTTTATCAACACATCATTATTAGGAAATTCTGATTTTTTATCTGATGAAAATTATGGAAATGTAGGCGTTGCACCATCTGTTATTTTACTTGATGATGAGGGTAAAAATGTTACTACATTTGGTAAAAAGGGTAGTACAGAGGATGACCAAGAGCTATCTAATGGTAAGGGCGATTATAATCAGTTAGAATCTGATTTGAAAGAATTAAAGGAATTAGTTGTAAGCTATAATCCTGAAAATGAAGAATAAAAGAGGCGCTTAAAATGCGCTTCTTTTCATCATATAATGAAAAAAGTTAAGGAGAAATAAAATGGAATTAAATGAGGATATTATTAAAAGATTATCAGAAGAGATAAAGATTAAGGATACACAAATTATAGCTGTATTAAATTTACTTAATGAAGGAGCCACAGTACCTTTTATTGCAAGATATCGTAAAGAGGCTACTGGAGGTTTAGATGAAGATCAAATCAGATTAATTAATGATGAATTTGAATATCAAGTTAATCTTCTTAAGCGTAAAGAGGATGTTTGTAGATTAATTGATGAGAAGGGGTTACTGACTGAAGAGCTTAAGAATCAGATTATGTCTAGAACGTTACTTGTTGAGGTAGATGACTTGTATCAACCATATAAGGAAAAGAAGAAAACAAAGGCGTCTGAGGCAATTAAGCTAGGTCTTGAGCCTTTAGCAGATGAAATGCTTAAGTGTTATGATAGGGGTTCTAAAGAAGAGGTTGTAGAAAAATATTTAAATGAAAATGTACCTACAATGGAAAAAGCTATTGAGGGAGCTTGTTATATTATTGCGGAAAGAATTTCTGATGATGCTAAATTTAGAGGCTCATTAAGAGATACTATGCAAAAATTTGCTCATATTAAGACTAAAAAGAAAAAGGATGCTGTAGATGAAAATGAGGTTTTCCAAAATTACTATGAATATGAAGAAGCAATTTCTACAATTAAATCACATCGTATTCTTGCAATAAATAGAGCAGAAAATTTAAAGATTATAACGGTTAGCATAGAAATGGATGATGCTAAAAATATTAAGTACATTGAAAATGGTGTTATAAAGAGAAATAATGCAATATTTGTAGATGAAATAAAAGCTGCGATAGCTGATGGATATAAAAGACTTCTTTATCCATCAATTGAAAGAGAAGTTAGAGCATGGCTTACAGAAAATGCGGAAGCAAAGGCAATTGATGTATTTGCGATGAATGTAAAAAATTTGTTATTACAAGCACCAGTAAAGGACAAAACTGTTCTTGGTGTTGACCCTGCATTTAGAACTGGCTGTAAGCTTGCAGTAGTTGATCCAACTGGTAAGGTTTTGGAAATTGGAGTTATTTATCCAAATGAAAAAGCTAAGGGACAAACAGTTGATGAGGCTCTTGTAAAAAAGAGCAAGAAGACTATTATTGATTTAGTTAATAAATATAATGTAGATATTATTGATATTGGAAATGGTACAGCATCAAGAGAAACTGAAGATTTTATTGCCGAAACAATCAAAGAAGGAAACTTAAAATGTAAGTATGCAATTGTATCAGAAGCAGGAGCTTCTGTATATAGTGCAAGTGCAGTAGCACAAGAAGAGTTCCCTGATTATCATGTTGAACAGCGTAGTGCAGTTTCAATTGCAAGACGTCTTCAAGATCCACTAGCTGAGCTTGTCAAGATTGAACCAAAGGCAATTGGTGTTGGTCAGTATCAACATGATGTTAACCAAAATCAATTATCAAAGCGTCTTGATTCAGTTGTTGAGGAAGCGGTTAACCAGGTTGGTGTTAATATTAATACCGCTTCAAAAAGTCTTTTAACTTATGTTTCAGGCTTAAATAAAACTATTGCGCAAAACATTGTAGATTACCGTAACAAGGAGGGTAAATTTACAAACCGTAATGATATTAAAAATGTTAGTAAGCTTGGTGCTAAAACATTCGAGCAAGCTGTTGGATTTTTAAGAATTACTGATGGAGATGAACCATTAGATAAAACATCAATTCACCCTGAAAGCTATAAAGCTGCGTATAAAATTTTAGATTTGCTTGAAGCTAAATCAAGTATGATTGGTACTGATGAGCTTAAGCAAAGAATTGTTGAGGCTAATAAGGAAGAATTGCTTGAAAAATCTGGATTAGATAAATTTACATTTGATGATATCATAGACGCATTTAAAGAACCTTTACGTGATATTCGTGAAAGCTATGATAGTGTTCAATTAAGAAGTGATATTAAGCATTTAGAGGACCTTAAAATAGGAGACGAGCTAATGGGAACTGTAAGAAATGTAGTAGATTTCGGTGTTTTCGTTGACTGTGGTGTTAAATATGACGGATTAGTTCATTTATCAAAAATGTCTGATAAATATATTAAGCATCCATCTGAGCTTGTTAGTGTTGGAGATACTGTAAAGGTTTATGTATCAGGTGTTGATTTAGTTAAACATAAGCTAGCACTTTCTATGCTAAAGAATAAGATTTAATTGCTAACATAAAGCACTTTTTATTTAATTTTTTGAGTTTCCCCAAAATTAAATAAGGGTATAAAAAAAGAAAAATCTACGAGG
>CAMEKY010000004.1 GCA_945921565.1 uncultured Clostridium sp.
TAAAACAATACCTACAGTTGTTGTTTTTCTTGATGCTAATCCTCTTGCAATCGCATTTGGACGATATCCAAGTTCCTTAATTACTGCTAAAACTCTTTCTCTTGTGGCTTCATTTACTTTATCAGGATTATTTAATACTCTTGAAACAGTTGCAAGTGAAACCTGTGCCTTCCCAGCAACATCATATATAGTAGCATTTGGCATTTTTATCACCTCATATTCAATAGTATATCACTTATGAAAATCGTTTTCAATACTTTTTTGAAAGCGTTTGCTGAAAATTGTTTTCATATGTTATTTTTTTATTTTTTAGCTATAAAATAATCGAATTCTTTATTGATTGTACCCGCCCCTGCAAATACAATTACTATATTATTATTGGTTAATTCATTTTCGATAAATGATCTTTCATATTTTTTATATTTAAGATACCCATAGAATTCCTTTTCTTGCTTACTTTTGTTCTCTCTTGCGTAAAAAATCGGATATAAATATACCTTATCAAATTTAGATAATGCCTCCTTATAATCCTTCTTAAAATATAAGCTTCTTGATAAGGTATGGCCTTCAAATACAATTATTTTTTTATACGAAGGATATTTTGATGATAAATATTCATAAAGTGATTTTATTTGCGTAGGATGGTGAGCATAGTCGTTTATCACTATGTTATTTCCAATAATGTATTCATTTAATCTTCTATTAGGTTGCTTAAAGCTTTTTAGTCTTTGAATCATTTCATCTTCATTTCTACCTAAAATCAAGCCTGTTAAAAAGGCTGCTAAAAAGTTATAAATATTATGCTTAGCGTAAAATGGAAGTAAGAATTCCTTTTCCTTATCAAAATATTTTAGTCTAAGAATATATCCTTCATTAGTTTTAGTTATAGTTTTACAATATAAGGTAGCGTCCTTGTTACTAAGGGAAAATGAATACTTATTTTTATGATTAATCATCTTTAAAACATTATCATCTAGATTGTAAATTAAAGTCTTTGCTTGGCAAGACATTTGATAGAATGCTTCTTCATATTCATACTTTGTTTTATAGAAATCTACATGGTCATAATCAACATTTAATAACACTAATATGTCTGGATGATAATTTAAGAATGTTTTTTTATATTCACAGCCCTCATATACAAACTCCATATTATTAACATATTTTGCACTTCCATCGCCAATTAAAGCAGATGAAGCAAGCATATGTGAAATTAAAGCTGTTGTAAATGTTTTCCCATTACTACCAGAAACCTGTATTTTCGTACCAAATTCTAATTTATCTATCATACTAGGATATGTAATATACTTAAGTCCTAATGATTTTACTAATAAGGCTTGGTATGAACTTGTAAATGAATTGCCAATTATGTAGGTCATATTATCTAAAGCTTTAAAGGAATTTATATCCTCAACTTCTAAATAGCCTTGATATGATTGGATAGCCTCTTTTATATCGCAACCTCTTACATTATGTCCCATTTGAATAAGTAGCGATGCTAGTGCGCTCGTCCCAGAACCAAGAATTCCTATAATATAAAAAAGCATAATATCACCTAAATAATACTATGCTTATATATAAAATGTTATTATTTAAATTTGACAATTTATTCTATCGAATTATATTGCCCAAGTACCATCCTTAAATATTTGAACAGTCTTACCATCATAAGTTTGGGCAACAATTGATAAATCAGAAGATCCAATCATAAAATCAACGTGAATCATTGATTTATTTAAATCAACTGCCGCAATCTCTTCATCAGTCATGTTTTCGTATCCTCTAATACATTCATTAAATGCACGACCAATAGCTAAATGGCAACAAGCATTCTCATCATATAAAGTATTATAGAATAATAATCCTGTTTGATTAATTGGAGAATCATAAGGTACGAGTGCAACCTCTCCAAGCATTGCAGCCCCCTCATCAGTTGCAATAAGCTTTTCAAGCACATCCTTATGCTCAGCATTTTTAGCAATAACCTCAACAACCTTACCATTTTCAAATCTAAACGCAAAATTATCTACTAATACTCCACGAACTGATAATGGCTTTGTCGCATAAACAATACCATTAGCTGTATTTTTATCTGGAGATGTGAAGCATTCCTCTGTTGGCATATTTGGATTATAATATACACCACCAAGCGTATAAGCTCCACCAGCTTCAAATTTCATACATTCCTTAAGACCTACTGTAAAATCAGTACCATTAGCAGAATGATATGTTAATTTCTTAATTCCTAAATCATTTAGCTTTTGACTCTTTTCTGCCAAATTCTTATTGTGGGCATCCCAGTTTGCAATTGGGTCGCCATTTACTCTTGTTACCTTTAAAATTGCATCCCATAAAGCATCTACCGCTGCCTTTTTACTTAAATTAGGGAATACCTTTTTAGCCCAAGCTACACCTGGAATACCAACGATAGTCCATTGATATTTATTATCCATGGCCTCTCTATATTTCATAAAAATAGGTCCGACTGCTCTTTGTCTTGCAAGCATTTTTTCTTGATTAATGCCGTTTAATCCATCAGGATCCTCAGATGAAATATGAATCATTGCAGGAAGAACCTCAACTCGATGCTCCTGCTTAGCCTTAACCCACTCAGGAACATCACACAAGGTTTTAACAGTTTGATACTTAAATGTCATTTTAGTAATATCCTGACAATCCCATTCAACTGTAACTCTTTTAGCTTTTGCCTTATATGCTTCTTCAACAACATATTTAACAAAATATGCATCATCAACAGACGCATTGATTACTACCTCTTGTCCCTTTTGAACATTTGCACCAATTCTAACAATTAGCTTTGCATAATTTCTTAATACTGTCTTATTCATTATAATCCTCTTTTCGTTTTTTATACTTATCTGTAGATATTTTAACAAATAATATCTAATTAATACTATCATATCATATTTTTTCGAAAATTAATTGCTAATAATTAAAACATTATTATAAAAAAGAAAAAAGGCCAGGAAAACCTGACCTCTTGTGCACCTTACTTACGACGCTCTTGAATACGAGCAGCCTTTGATGAAAGTGTACGAATGTAATGAAGCTTAGCTCTACGAACCTTACCAAGACGAACAACTTCAATCTTGTCAATGATTGGTGCATGTACAGGGAATGTACGTTCAACACCAATACCGTAAGAAATCTTACGAACTGTGAAAGTCTCAGAAATACCTCCACCTTGACGCTTAATTACCAAACCTTCGAATACTTGGATACGATGAGTATCACCTTCAACGATCTTAACGTATACCTTAACATTATCTCCTGGACGGAATTCAGGTACATCGTTCTTTAGGTATTGTGCAGTAATTTCTTGAATTAATGCTTGACCCTTTGCCATATAATTTCACGCTCCTTATCACCCAAAATTCATAAATCAGATATTGATTTAGCGGAATATTGTGCCTTGACTATTTCTAGCCTTTGGTATTTTACCATTAATATATCTTGCTGTCAACTAAATTTAGAAAAAAACTTTTTTATTTTACGCCTTCTTCTTCCCTAATTTCGTCAAGCAGCTCATAATCCTCTTTGGTAAGCTGGTATTTACCTAGCAAATCTGGTCTTCTTAAATAAGTTCTTCTTAATGATTCCTTTTGGCGCCATCTTGCTATTTCCTTATGATTACCATTTTGTAATACAAATGGTACTGATACTCCATTGTAGCTAGCTGGTCTTGTATATTGAGGGTACTCTAAAAGACCGTTAGAATACGAATCACCCTCATGAGAATCCTTCAAGATTGCTCCATCTAATAATCTTGTTATACTATCAGAAATAACCATCGCCGGTAATTCCCCACCAGTAAGCACAAAATCTCCAATCGATATCTCCTCATCTACAAAGCCCCTAATTCTTTCATCAAAGCCTTCATAATGACCACAAACTAGCACTAAATCATCTTTTTTAGATAATCTTATCGCATCACCTTGCTTATAAGGATTTCCCTGTGGTGTCATCAAGCAAATATGACTTTTTTCCGTTTTAATATCATTTAAGCAACGATCCATAATATCACATTTAAGCACCATTCCTGCTCCTCCACCATACGGAGTATCATCAACATGATGGTGCTTATCTAAAGAATATTCTCTTAAATCTACAATATTGAATTCCACTAAACCCTTATCTATAGTTCTTTTAATTATTGATTCAGATAAAAAACCATCAAACATACGAGGAAATAGAGTTACAATTGTAATCTTCATTAAAACAATCCCTCTATTTCTTTAACAATAATTCTTTTGGCTGTAACCTTACCAATGAATTCATTTCTAAATGGAATAAGTGCGTTCTTTCCATCTATTTTTTTTACAACAAGTAAATATCCTTGAGGAACCTCTCTAACATCTGTCACAACTCCTCTTGAAATGTTTCTTTCGTTAACAACCTCAAGTCCAATAAGCTCATGGAAATAATATTCACCCTCATCAAGCTTTTCTTGTTGATGTGATGTTATAAACAACTCATCACCCTTATATTTTTCAACTAAATTTATATCCTCATATCCTTCAAATCTGACTAAAATATGAGGTGGATATTCACTTCGTTTAATAACCTTTAGTTCAATATATTCTCCTTTATGGAGAAGGTAAACTATATCACCCTTTTTAAAACGATCAAAATCAGATACAACCATAATTTTTAAATCGCCCTTTAATCCATGAGTATTCAATATTTTTCCAACTCGATAATACTTAATATCCTCCATTATTTAACCTCCACTTTTCGTGCTTTAGCATCAATAATTGACAGCAAATAACAATCAATCGGTAAATCTGTTTTGCTTCTTACGAATGAATAATAAAGACCAAGCTGTCTATCATATGCCTCATCGTCGAAGTTTTTAAGCTTATAGTCAATTATTTCTATATGATCATCATAAATCACTAGCAAGTCAATAATACCATGATATAAAGAAGAATCCAACCTGTAAATGAATTCATATTCATGATATGTCTTTGCCTTAGTTATATTTTTAAGTAAATCCATATCTAGTACTCTTTTTACAACGCTCTTATCGTTTGTAGAAGCATTCAATTGCTCAAGTGAATTATAAGGGTCCTTAAAATCTAGCATTTCAAGTATTTCATGATATCTAATACCGCTTTGTAACAAGAGGTTGGTATTTGAATCAATGATATGACCAATGCGTTTAGATATGTGTCCATCTAATACTAATTCTGTATCCATCGTATTTTTTGGATATTCAATTTCTTTGTGTGAAGCCAAATCTAATTTATATTTCTTTTCAGAAATCTTTTTCACATCTAAATCGGCAAAATATTCATCATTTAAATCTATTCTATTTTTAATTACGCCAGGTGCATGAGCCAAAATATAATCAAAATAATCGCCAAAACATGTATGTTCCCTTGGTTCCTTAGAATCTTCTATTTCATCTCTTGTTCTAATAAATATCATTTTTTCACGTGCTCTTGTTAATGCGACATAAAATAATCTTAATCTTTCTGAAATAGTTTGGCGTGTCCATATTTCATCGTTTAATGCTTTAATAATAGTAGGCTTAACACCTAAATCATAAACCGGACAATATATTCCATATTTGTTGCTGAGGCCAACAGCTGCCTTAATGTTATCCGTGTTATAATCATGATTAAAATCAGCAAAATAGCAAATTGGAAACTCTAGTCCTTTAGATTTATGAATATTCATCATTCGTACACCATGATTTGATGAAACATCTAATGCATATGTTATATCTTTACTTGAATTAATCATTTCTGCTAAACAATCTACACTACTAGAAAAATCATAGCCCATCTTTGCTAAATCTGTCATCTTAGTCGCAAAAAATTCAGCCTCATGCAGTGCCTCATTTACCCCCGGCATCTTAATCACATTTTCATAAAATCCAAATCTATTTAAAGTTTCAATAAAAATATCCTTATTATCCGTCTTGTTTACAGCAAATGATAATTCTTTTGCAATTCTAGAAGCCACATTATTCAAATCATGATTAGAAACTATTTGAAGTATTTCATCATCAGGCATTTCAAATAAAAATGAACGTAAAACGCTCGAAAGGGCATGATAATAATCGCTATTAAATTCTTTCTTATAGTGGTAATTAATTAGTTTTAAGCAATTAATAGCCACCATTGATTGATATGACTCACTAATACTTTGATCAGCTATAATTACAACAGGTATATGGAAATATTCAAGCACCTGCTTGTATGCTTCAAAATGATCCTTGCGGTCTAAAATAATACAAAAATCATCGAAATCAGCTTTCTTAAAGCACTTTCCATTCTTAGAATATACATCATACTTTCCAACCTTATCAAGTATATCCTTAGCAATGATATAGCCTTCATAATAATCAATATCTGCTGTTGCAGTTTTTTTATTATATGGATAAGTAATAAAATCTAAATTAAAGCCTTTATCTTCACTACATTTCACGCTATCATATGTAGTAAGTCCAAACTGCATTTGGTGCGATTCCTTATAATCAGCATCACCAACCTCGCTACTCATAAGTGAACTAAATATCGTATTGATATCATCCAAAACCTCACGTCTTGATCTAAAATTTTGATTCATATCTATTAAATAGCCTGACTCATTTTTAAACTTATCCTTAGACACGGGATAATTATCCTTATTAATAGCTACAAAGCTTTCATATTTTTCTTTAAATATGTTTGGATTAGCATTTCTAAAGCGATAAATTGATTGCTTAATATCTCCAACCATAAATCTATTATTATTCTTTATATAGCTAATAAACGCCTCCTGCAAATCTGAAGTATCTTGATATTCATCAATTAGTATTTCCTTAAATTGTTTCTTCAAGCTCAGTGCTATATCAGGATGATTTTTAACAAGCTTTATTGCTAGCTTTTGAATATCATTAAATTCATATATTCCATGCTCAAACATATAATCGTTAATTCTTTCATAATACTTAAGTATTATTTCTTTAAATAAAGCTATAGTTTGATATGTATTTTGATATTCTAAAATCCAATCATTCTCATTTTCATAAGAAAAATATGCTTTGTACTCCTTTAATTGATTAACATATTCACTGCGATATAGCGAAAAATTATCTCCGTCACATTTCTTTTTTTTAGGTAAATCCATCGATATTGCATTTTTAACCCTATCATATTCATATGAAGTTAAGGCTAGAATAATCTCATTGACAATTCCAATACTCTTTTCGTCGACTGTTTGTCCTTCTAGTTTCTCCAAAATTGCGATCAACCTATTAATTTTATCCTTAAGGAAATCTGAGCAATCTTTGCTTAGACTTTGATAGTAAGATTCAGAAAAGAAATTATTATCATATTCTGCTAAATAAGCAACTGAATCTTCTTTTTTGTCCAAAGAATTAATCAAGGCTAATAGCTTTCCAACAAGTGTATTATCTTTTTTGTCTGTAAAATGATTCAAATACTCAAAAAGCTTTGAATCCTTCTTTTCATAAAGTTCATCCAAAATAGAATTAATAATTTCTATTTTTTTCATTCTCATCGAATTAGAATCACACACATTTAAATCAGGTGAGATACCTAAAGCATAAAAATATTTCTTACACATTGATAAATTGAATGAATCAAATGTCGTAATGTATGCTTGCTCAAGCTCAGTTATAGCCTCTAAATTAGTGCCATCCTCTTCAATCATTTGTCTAACACGAGCCTTCATCTCCGCCGCTGCAGCATTGGTAAATGTTAGTACTAAAAGGTTAGTTGGTTTAATGTGCTTATTAACAATTAAGTTTGTAACTCTTGATGTTAAAACCTGAGTTTTGCCACTTCCTGCCCCGGCAGATACAAGCACATCCTTGTCAAATTCACCATATGCAGCTAAGTATTGCATATCATTCATTGGCATCTTTACCACCATCCTTCCACTTTTTTTCTTCCAAATCTACAATATCTGTATTATTTTTGAAGCATACATCCATAAACTTACAGTATCCACAGCTTACGTTTTTCCCTTTAATCCTTTTTGCTGTAATATTGAATCTACCATTTATTATTCCTTGATATGCTTCTTCTATTTTCTCATCAACTATAGAGTATAGTTTTTCCTCATCTATCTTATCAAATATCTTTGAATATGCATAAGGAGCCCCACTATTTGTTAATTTATAATTTTTCAAATATAAACCCAAGGTATCATCAATGACATTTGCATACTCATGATTAGTATATCCCTCAAGTCTTAAATTCTTCGATTTTTGTTTTTCTTCACTTCCATCGTCATTTTTTGGAATAATAATATTAATCTTTTGTAAATAGAATCCAACCAAATCATAATCCTTAAATTGCTCATCATTTCGCAATAAATAAATATAAACCGGAAGTTGAAGATTCTCTCCATATTCCAAATTATCAAGTGACTCCTCATCACTACCTGTTTTATAATCAATAATTGCTATATATTTTAAATCCTCATTGTACCATAGCTTATCAACAAAGCCCTTAAATATAAGATTCCCGTTATGTAGCTTAACATCAATCTTTTTTTCGCAACAAGTATTATTTAAAACGGAATGTTCTTTATGCTCTTTTATCTTAGATATTACAAACGAAATATGATTTTTCATTTTCTCAAAATAAAATAAATCTTTGTTTGTAAAATCATAATTTGGATTATTCTTTATTATTTTTCCAAGCTCAGTTGAAGCGACAACATCAAAATCAAATTCTTCCCCTTGGCTTTCATAATTTTCTAAAATAGCGTGGGCATATGTCCCTATCATTGCATCAAGGCTTGTAACAAACTCATCTATATTAAGCATTTTTTTACAATAATATTTAAATGGGCAACTAAAATAACTATGAAGGTCTGTGTATGATAAATTAAGAGGCTTCTTTATTGCACTATTAATTATTTCTTTGTTACCACCATTATATTTATTGTTAAAGCTATTATAATTAAGCTTTGCATAATAATTTTGTGCTAGCACATTATCAAGCTCATTATATTTTATATACTTATCCAACGCTTTAGATAAATATAAATCATCCTCAACCTTGCTATATCCCACTGCAAAATCGTTACTATGCTCTATAATTTGCATATTCAATTCATTAACAAGAGGAGACAAAATTGACGTACTAAAGCTATGCATTTTAGAAAAAGTGATTGCAAGATTATGACACTGATTTAAAGCACTAACAAGATTTGCCTTGGTAATTTTATTAATATAAGACGTTGAATCAACACCTAGTAAAGCACACTCTTCATCTGATATATATCGCTCATCCTTAAGAATACTAAGTGCATTTATATCAAAGTTCATAACAAAAATATATTTATCCTTATATATTTTTAGATCTGATATACCTATTGTTCTTATAGAATTATTATATTTTTTCCTTTCATATGGCACTTTATTTGTAAGAAACTGCCAATATAAAGTAGTATCTACTGGCTTATTAAGATATAATTCATAATCATTAATTATCTCAACCAATTTACCAAGCAAATAATCATCTTCTCCCTTTAATTCATTAATTATTTCATTGAAATTTAAGGAAGACTGGAGTAATTCAACAAATTTTTTATAGACATTTGAGGTAATAATCATATCTTGGCTATCTAAATCAACCATTACACCATAGCTTTTTGCGACTCTATTAATAATAAAATAATAATCATTTGATGGATTACATAGCAAAATATCATCGTATGATACACCACTATTAATTAAATCTTTTATTTGATTAAAGGTAAATGCTACCTCATCTTCAATACTGTTAAAAATATGACATTTTTGATGAATAATCTCTAAGGTTTGAGCAGGAAAAATATAATCTATTTTATCCTTATTTAGCAAGGATGAAACATAATTTAGCTCAAGTGAGTCTTCATAATCAACAAAAGTAAAATATTTATTAATGGCTGCGCATTTAAATACCTCATCCTTTATTAAAAGCTCATTATTATCTAAATAGTCATATATTTGTTTCAAAAAATTACCCTTTATAGAATCAAAACTACCATTTAGCATTTTCAATGAATCGATATATACCTTTGCAATTTCTGGCCTAACATTTAAATATTTAGATAATTCTAAAACTCCCCTTTTTTTAACATCAAAGGTCAGTTTACTTTTTAAATCCTGTAGTGTCATAAATGTATACTCAAAAAAAGAATTACTATTACTTAATTCCTTTAATATACGCTCTTTAGTTGATGACGGGCAAATAATATATCCTTCTTTATACATATCCTTACCTCCACATTCTAGCTCTATTATACTTGTTTTAGGATTTAAAAACAAATTATATAGCAAAAAAATTACCCTTTCGGATAATTTTTATTTAGCTTCGATATTTAGGCGAACTTTTACGCCCTCTTTTGTAGCCTTAGCATAAAGAATAGTTCTAATAGCTTGTGCAATATGTCCATTCTTTCCAATAACACGGCCAAGGTCATCTTCGTTAATTTTTGCTTCGAAAACCTTCAATTCATCCTGGTCTCCTACAAATGTTACTTCTAAATCATTTGGAAATGAAAGTAGAGGCTGGATAAGGTTTTGAATTAGTACTTCAAAATTTTCCACTTTGCCACCTCCACTAATTACTTAGTAGACTTAGCATCTAGGCTTTTAAGAATGTTCTTTACAGTTTGAGTAGGTTGTGCACCATTGTTAATCCACTTGTTAGTAGCTTCTAAATTAACATTAACGATTGCTGGATTAGCAACTGGGTTATATGTACCTAAAACCTCAAGAAATTTTCCATCACGTGGGCTTTTTGAATCACTCGCAACAATACGATATTGAGGGTTCTTGTGAGCTCCAAATCTTTGTAATCTAATTTTAACTGCCATAATATATTCACTCCTTCTAATTTTTTTGACAGTGAAATTATATCACATATTTTATGCTTGTCAAGTTTTTTTTCTTGACAAATATATTTTTTATTTTTATTCTGCATTTACATGCAAAAAGATGTGAATTTATATGATTATTATAAGCTCACATCTTTTGATATTTAATTAGATATTATTTAATTTTAGACCATAAATGACATTGGATAGCTTAGATAATCAATTTCATCTAACTCTTCACATGTAACAAAGCCAGCTGGTGCTCTAAGTAAAGATGGAATTCGGTTTACAATTGTTGCACATGTATGCTCAACAGTTGCTGGTTTTTCAACCTTAAATTTAACATTTGGCTCACCTGTAATCTCCCAATCACATAAATCACCATCATCAGGTCCATATACCTTACCAATTGTTTCTTCTTCAATAATTATGCCCTGATGTGTCTCAATTGTTACAACCGCAGACATTCCGATACATCTTCCAGCCTTTATTGTTTTTCCTAATGTTTGGCTATACAAATCCTTATCTATTACATATGGAACGTTCTTTTGATCAATTGATTTAATTGTAAGACCAAGCTTAGATGCAATAGCTTCTGATGCATTCCATGCATATGAAGGTACTACTTCGGTTGGATGAGCAAGAGTTTTTTCAAATTCCTCAACAGTTAAATCACAACCATGAGCCTGTGCAAGCGCAAGTCCATAATCTTCTACATTATAACTATATGATCCTTTAAGCTTTAAAATCTTATGGCATCCAGCACAAACCATACCTACCATATTAATCCAGAAAATATCTTGCATACCAGAGCCAGTAATTGTGCATCCATTCTCTTTTGCAAGAATATCAAGCTTGTTTGTCAACTCTGATGCTGTAGTCCATGGATAAATTGCTTCCTCACATGTTGTAATTACATTAATTCCCCTTGTAACACATTTTTCACACATTGGATAAATGTCATTTAGGAAACTAAATAATGTTACAACTGCAACGTCTGCATCGCATGAATCTAACACTTTATCTGCATCTGAAGAAATCAAAACTCCAGTCTTAACTCCTAGTTCTGCAAAATCACCAACATCTTGACCGACAATATCAGGATTCACATCAATAGCACCGACAATTTCTGCGCCAGACTCATATAAATACCTTAAAATGTATTTTGACATCTTTCCGCATCCGTACTGTACAACTTTAATTTTTCTCATTAAAATCACCCGCCTATTTAAATATTTAATTGTACTTTTTTATCGAAAGTTCTTTACACTAATATTTTAGCATTTTTTACAAATAATAACAATGATTTTTGAAATTTATATACAAAGTATATACTTTAACAAAAAATGATTAACATATGCATATAAAAAATTAATTTTATGATTTTTGATAAAAATTGGAAACGAGTGTGCTGCTCAGTTTCATCAAATTTAATTAATTATTTCAACATAAATAAATTCAATTGTCTATCATATGTTACAGCTATAATATAGTTTGCATAGTAAGATTAATTAAAAAAACACACAAAACTTTTTTAGTTTCATGTGCTTTATAATCTATTTTATTCTTTATATTTTATTAATAATTTTTCTTACCACGTATGATGCAATCACAAGTCCAGCTGCAGATGGTACAAACGCTGTTGAGCCAGGAATTGTATGCTTACCTAATGGAATATCCTCTTTCTCAACATTTGAAACCTTAATCGGATACTCTGTTGATACTAATACATCTAAATGCTTTACTCTTCTTTTTTTCATCTCATGACGCATAACCTTGGCTAAAGGACAAATACTTGTCTTATAAATATCAGTTATTAATAGCTTTGTTGGATCAAGCTTATTTCCTGTTCCCATTGAGCTAATTACCTTAATATTTTTTTCTAAAGCCCGCATTATAATTGCAATTTTAGCACTAACTGTGTCTACACAATCAATTACATAATCATATTTATCAAATGGAAATTTTCCAACATTTGATTCTAAAACAAATTCTTGAAAAACATTAACACTAGCATTTGGATTAATACTTAAGATACGCTCCTTCATTGCTAAAACCTTAGGAATACCTATGGTTTTATGAGTTGCGATGATTTGTCTATTGATATTAGATTCAGATACAACATCATTATCAATTAAGTCAAATGTACCGACACCACTTCTGGCTAAAGCTTCACACACGTAGCCACCAACTCCACCAATACCAAATATTGCCACTCTAGCGCCATTTAGCTTATTTATACCTTCATCACCTATAAGAAGCGATGTCCTTTTAAATTGCTCCTGCATTAATCATTAAACGCATATTTTTCATATGCGACCTCACTTTTTTCAATACTTGTTATCCATTTTTGGTCATTTAAATACTTAAGGATTTCCTTCTCATGCTTTAAATCGAAATAAATAATTGCATAATTTGATTTTAAAGATACATACTGAACCCGAATATCCTTACGTAGCCCTTTTATTAAATTTGAATCATCAAAATATATAACTAAACTTCTTCTTTCTACCATATTAACACCTATTATTCTATAATTTTAGTTTGCTTAAATTTATTAGACATTGCTCCTGCTATTTCATTCGAAATATGAATAAGCTCTTTTTCAATGATTTTTTCAAGCCTATGAAGTTCAATCACTTCATTCTTACTATAAAGCTCATTTTTGGCATTACTCAATTCCGTGCAAATTTGATCAAAATTATTAATATATTGCTTCATAGGAAGAGCTTGTTCATACTTATCCTTTGCAATATTAAATTTAGAAATAAGATTAAAATACTTTTCCTCAATAATACCTCTTAATTCATTAATTTTTTTAAACTCATTTTGACTAACTATATCCTTTATTAAATTGTCTAAGTCATCATATAATAAATTATTCATGCCATTATTATAGCATGAATTTATTTTTTATCCAAATATGAATTTAAGCTCTTAAGAAGGGAGATATTTCTCTTTATCGATTCCAATTTATCTGTCATCCTCATATGTAATTCTTTTTTTGCAACATTTATAAATTCATTATAATTGTGCTCATAGTGAAGAATCTTATACCATTTGGGATGATAGCGTAAATAATTAAGATATGCTTGATTATTATATAGCATTATATAAAACTCTTGTTCTGTCAGTACCAATCATCAAACTTTCTATCAAATAAAGGGTCCGTGGTATTCTTTTTAGCCGCAGCTGATGCTGTAGCCCCTGCTCCAAATGATGCTAGCAATTCCAAAACCTTTTGAATAGAAGTAACATATTTTGTGATACTATCTGGATCAATCTTCTTAACATATCCCATCACATTTTTAATCATTTCCTCAGCAGATGGAGATTCCTTTTTAGTTTCCTTTTTATCCTCTACTATTGGTTCATCGCCTAAAGCCTTTTCTTTAAGTACTTCAACCTTGTTCTTTTTATATGTAGGATATGGGTCCTCTTGTGATAATGAATAGTTTTCATATATCTCCTGCCAGTTCATCTTTTTCTTCATTACCTCATCCTTAAGAGATGGATGTTCCTTTATATATGACTTAAATTCATCTAAACCCACAAAACCACTTCCTAATATATATTATGAATAATGTTATGCTTTGTGACTTAATGTGTAAACAATCCTCGCAAGCTCATCAATTGTTTTATGAGTAACATCTATTGAATGCTTCGCAAGACATTTTAGCTTATCATCATCAAATATACTTCTATCTATCTCAATTCTTTTAGCCGCGTTTTCTTCCTTATCGCCTCTAAAAATCATTCGATTATAGCGGGTCTTCTCATCTGTATATAAATAAAATGTTTCGATATCATAATCAGATTCAATATATTTCAAAAAGCCATTAGGCTCTAATATCAAATATGCATCATCATTTAGTGAGTCCTTTGCAGTACCATAATAATTGTCATTGTATTTGATTGTTTCAAAGAAGAATCCCTTATGATCTAATGCCAAAAATTCTTCTTTTGAGACAAAATTATAATCCACTCCATCCTTCTCCATTGGACGTGAGCTTCTTGTAGTGTATGTTACCACCTTATTTATTCCATATATTCGCTTAAGTGCTAATCCGACCTCTGTTTTACCAGTTGCGGATGCTCCAACTAAAATAATCATACTATCAACTTCCTTAGATAATATGATTATACCATAAAGTTTTATTAGTTGTGTTTCATTTTAAATTTAATTTATAATAATATGCTAAAGTAGCCATGAACAATATAAATACAATTATAAAATTTGCTATAGTTATTCCAAAAAGATGATACTTTACACCTAATATTAATCCTAAAATACAAAACAATACCGTAAGCATTGTAAAGATAATAGACAAGCCCTTAATTTCATTTTTTGTATATAAATTTGAAGAAAATATCTTAATTAGAGAATGTAAAAGTGATGTTGCAAGAGAAATTCCATATAACTTCATTACAATCGGTTCATGATATGTATTTTCGTATAAAACTACTAGAGGTCTAGCAATTATTATATAGATAATACATGTTAATATTACTAATGGATATATTTTGCTGTTATGCTTAGCATTCGAAACCAAAAATAAAGATGAAAGAGTTCTAGAAAAATAGATTGGTAATGATACAAGTCTTATTATTTTAAATAAATAGGCACTTGATGTAATATCAGGAATTTGAATCAAGCTTATTAATACATAATCAAAAAAATGCATGCTTGATGTAATTGTAGAAATAGGTAAAAGCTTTATTCCATGCCCTAGCAAGCCATTAATACTAATTTTACTATATTTTCTTTGCATAAAAATCAAATAAAATAAAGATAAATAATAACCCAAGGAATTGGCAAATGCTACTGTTGTTAAAACATCATACTTTAAGAAATACCCTAAAAAATATACAGAAATTCTTACAATCATTTCAATTACAATTGAAATTGTTGGAATATGATACTTCCCCATTCCCTGAAAAAATCCTCTTAAGGTTTGTAAATAAGGCATTATTAAAAATGATAGTGAAATTACTATTTTACTAGTATGCAAACCATTAATGCTTGCAAGTAATAAATATACTATTCCAAATATTGCGCCCAAAAACAGTAAATATCCTCTTTTTGGTGCAGTATTATGAACATTTTTCGATGTGTAATACGACATTGCAGGGAAAAGCCCTAATCCTGATAAATCTAGTAAAAATATAAATGGTAACATTAATGCTTGATATGATGCATAGTTTTCCTTAACAGTATAGTTTATAGTTAAATAAAATATAAATCTAAGAATTAATTCAACAATGAATATAACCAGTGCGATAATTATATTCTTTTTCATAGGGACACTCGCCTTCCTTCTTGCATATTCTATTAAAGGGGATCTGATGTTTAGAAAAAATATGAATCAAAATCCAATGCCATATTATTTTGAACCACAAATGATGGATCAAATATATTATGAGGTAGATTCACTAAATCGTAAGGTTAAAAACTTAAATAATAGATTAAAGCGTGTTGAGTCCTTTTTAGGGCTAAGACCAGATGAAAGATATGAAAGTGAAATCAAATATAATGATTAAAGTCTAATCATTAAAGTCCTAAATATCATATGATATAACGAAGGGGGTGAAGCAATTGTATTATTACGGAATGCCTCAAGGGTGTTGCCATATGCAAAACCAATGCCAAGGTAATCGTGGATATGGCTACGCTTTAATTCTTGTTTTATTCATTCTTCTTGTAATCATCGGAGCTTCAGCTTGGTACTAGTAGATTTTTTAAAAACATAATGCTATAATATTTTCGGTGATTTATATGTATTTAAGCAAGGATATAGTTAAAGAAGGAAATCAAATTTTACGAAATATTTCTAAAGAAGTTAATATTCCATTAAGTAGTGATGATTTAGAAATTCTTTCAAGCTTACATGAATATGTTGTTATTTCCCAAGTTGACGAATTAGTAAAAAAATTTAATATAAGACCAGGGGTTGGAATTGCTGCACCCCAAGTTGGATTTAACAAAAGAATGTTTGCGGTTGAATTTGATGATTTTTTAGATAATAACAAGCATTATTCATATTCTGTAGTCAATCCTAAGATTGTTAAAAAATCAAAAGAGTTGACTTATTTACCAGATGGAGAAGGATGCTTAAGTGTTGATCGAACTACAAATGGAATAACACCTAGAAACTATAGTATTGTCGTAAAAGGTTACTTCTATGACTTTATTAATAAGAAGCTTCAATTTAAGACTCTAGAACTAGAGGGCTATCCTGCAATCGTATTCCAACATGAATATGATCACCTAGATGGTGTTTTATTTACAGATAAAATATACGATCATCTAGATAATGCAGAGCCTTTGTATACAATTGAACAAAGCGCTGATGAAGACGAAAAATAAATTTCGTCTTTTTTATTTTTTAAATGTCTCGTGATACAATCTAGGCAAATCCTCAAGCAAGATTTTTTCTAAGGTACTGCGATCGTTAAGTGATATACATCTAACACCTGTATTATCAATTACTAAGAATCCTCGTGGCTCCATCATAAAGTTTCCACCAGAAATACCACCGAAAGGAAGGGACTCACTATTTTTTGATGCATACTCACTTCCTCCACTCATTTGACATACCTTAATACTTGTAATAGGAATTACGATTCTTCCGTTTTCTAAGCATATAGGACTACCCATAACCTTATTCCCATCAAGTAGTGCATTTGCTTGTTCAAAGCTAGTTTTTAGAAATTCTTCTGCTTTTGTCATTTGTTTTTCCTCCTCTAATTTTCTTAAACGAATAATCTATAAATAGTATAACCATTCTATATACTTTTATTCTTAATGACATTCTAAGTGTTAGATGATAATTACTTGCTAAAAAATATTTATATTCTTCTTTTTTAACAGAAAGGAAGGTATTGTCAAAGAATGCTTTCATAAAATAGCATACATTTTGAAATATATATGCTTTTGTTAAATTTAATTCTGCTACATCCTCATAACATCTCATTTCGACCTCATTTATAATAGTATGTGATAATATTTTGGATATAAATGGTTTTTTAGATATAGTATTCTTAACTTTAGAAATATCTTTTTTTATTCCTTCACTTTTAAATTCAAAAAGTTTTTTTATCTTCTTGTTACTTATTTTAATTTTTATAAAGCCTACTATTAAATAAGCATCAAGCTTATCATTTTTATTAATATCTAACCCAATATTTAAAAATAAAATTAAAAATAATATACTAAATACAGCTACAAAAATAAAAAAATAGATCATTTTATCACATAGATATTATGGTCTATTTAAATTAACATATGTACTTTTAAAATTACAAATTATAAGTCGGGAAACGGTACAAAGAAATTATTTATTCCTTGATATGGATTAGCACATCCAGAACAATTACTCATACCTTGGTATGGATTGGTATATCCAAAACAATTATTTGGCATAGGTTGATACTCATTAAATACTCTTACTTCACTTGAACAAGAGCAAGTAGGAATATTAATATGTCTTTTAATTACATTGTAAACATTATGAGTATGATAGTTGATGTAATGTGGAATTTCTTCAACATTACAGCTTTCTACCGTTTGCTCGCAATTTTGATATGTTGGACATCCCATCGTTTTTGTTGTATTTGTAAAATATCCTGGATATTCATTGTTGCCACATCCGTCCATTTTATTTGGACACCCTTTTTTACAGCCCTGATATGATGTGTTGTCAAATCCATCTTCCTTTGGGCCATTATAATTATTATACATTCCATAATTAAAATATGGAGGTTCGTAATTCATCTTTTTTCCTCCCCAACCTTAATATATGAAAATTTCTTTTTTTATTATAGGCAAAAACAAAAAAAGATTATAAAACGTATTGTCTTATAATCTAATTATGCATTATTAATTTCTGTCAAACATTTGTGCTACAATAAGTACAATTCGTAATATTTCAATATAAATATATAATACACTTATTAACAATCCAAATGAACAAGTCCATTCATATTTTTTATCGCATCCTGTTTTAACTAATGCTTGTGCCTCAGCGAAATTAGTAAGTAGCATAGCACATGCATATACAAGCACTAACGCTTCTACAATAATCATTACACCAATATGATTAAGCATAGCATTGAACGCTGGAATAAAGCTAAATATCATCATTGCAAGGAATATAAATACAACGCTCATTCCAAGTGTTACTGTAAAGCTAAAAAGCTTAGATTTGTTTCTAATAATACCTGATGCAAATAATGCTAACATCGAAGCAAATACAACAACTGTAGAAATAATAGCAGCAAATGCAACTCCTTCATATAAAAGTTCACCAAGTAAGGAAATAAATCCTAAGAATGCACCTTCACATATCGCATATATCACTCCACAGACAGCTGCAGCACCAGGGAACGAACGGCCTATCAATATTGTCATAAAGCCAAATATACCACTAGCACCTAAAAGAGCTAGTAAAACGCCCATTTCTCCTTTATATGCTAACGTAATAGCTAATGCAGCCGATAAAATTGTTATACCTAGCAAAATTATAGTTTTAATTGTGATTCCTTTATATGTAGCACAATTTGATTTAGTATATACATTTTCATTTGTATTTTCGTTTATACTCGAAAACATTGGATTATTCATATAATCAGCTCCTTATGTTTATAATTATAGCATAGAAATATGAGATGTAAACATATCGTAGCTTTTTTTCATTATTTTTCAATTTCTTCCCATTATTTTCACAAAATTAGGAAAAATCAAACGCAAATAAGCCTTTCTCTTGCTCCACATCATGCTCTGGAAGGTCGCCAAATGCACCCATTGTTTCAAACACATCAAACAAACTTTTGTTTAATTTTGATCGGTTTGCTACATCATCCTTTGAAGTAAAAGGTCTCTCCTCTCTGGCAGCCTTAATTGATAATGCCGCAGACTCTCCAAGTCCATCAACAGCTACAAATGGTAAGCGAATACTTCCACTCACTAAATCACCCTCTATTACAAAGGTAGTAGCATCTGATAAATTAATATCAACTGGTAAGAATTTAATTCCACGAGCTGTAGCCTCAAGTGCGACACCAAGTGCTGTAATTAAATCCTCATCCTTAGCAGTTCTTCCACTTATTTCGCTTAATGTTTGAATTTTAGCCTTTATTGCGGAAGGTCCTCCCACAAACGCGGCTACATCGTATGCTTTTGCACGCTTTGAGAAATATGCACTATAAAACATAGCTGGCTTATATACCTTAAACCATGCAATTCTTAAGGCCATTAATACATAGGCTGTAGCGTGAGCCTTAGGGAACATATACTTAATTTGCTCACATGACCAAATATACCATTCTGGTACATTTTTCTCAAGCATTGCCTCTTTAAATGGTTTCCATCCCTCTGGATCCTTTGCAACCTTTCCTTTACGGACAAATTCCATTATTTTAAACGCTTTTAAAGGCTCGAGTCCATCAAACATTAAGTCAACCATGATATCATCACGACATCCAATTATCTTATCGAAGTCAATAACTCCAAGTCCTGTTGGATTAGCAGGATTTACTAATTCCTTAGCATTATTTAGCCAAACATCTGTTCCATGAGAAAGACCTGAAATTTTAACAAGTCCGGCAAATGTCGTAGGCTTTGTATCAATAAGCATTTGTCTTACGAAGTTAGTACCAAATTCTGGTACAGCAAATGACGCAACCTCACTATCAATATCTTGAGGAGTAACTCCAATGGCATCTGTTGAACCAAATAAAGAGAATACCTTTTTATCATCTACTGGTATATCTCTGGCATCGCTAAATGGAAATTCATCCTGATGTTCATGAACAATATCCATAAAATACTTAATTAGCGTAGGATCATCATGGCCAAGTACATCTAGCTTTAATAGATTATTTTCAAACGCATGATAATCAAAGTGAGTAGTTCTCCATGCAACTGTACTATCATTTGCTGGATATTGAATAGGTGTAACATCATAAATATCAACCTTTTTAGGTACAACTACAATACCACCGGGGTGTTGGCCTGTTGATCTTTTTATACCAGTTAAGTTATTTGCAATTCTTCCGATTTGCGAAGACCTCATTTGAATTCCTTTTTTCTCAACATATGCTTTAACATATCCAAATCCATTTTTATCGGCAATTGTAGCTACAGTACCACCACGATATGAATAATCATATCCCATCAGATGACGAACAAATAGGTGTGCTCTAGGCTGATATTCCCCAGAGAAATTTAAATCGATATCTGGAACCTTATCTCCATTAAATCCCAAGAATGTTTCAAACGGAATATCATGTCCATCCTTGTGCATTGGCGCTCCACAGCATGGACAGTTCATATCTGGAAGGTCATATCCAGAACCAACACTTCTAAGAATATCTTGTAAGTTTCTTTCTTCTTCAGTATATATCTTATTCTCCTCTTCCTTGGAAAATTTAATTGCCATAAACTTACATTTTGGGCATAAATAATGAGGAGGTAAAGGATTAACCTCTGTAATATTCATCATTGTGGCTACAAAGCTTGAACCTACAGATCCACGAGATCCTACCAAGTATCCATGATCAATGGAATCCTTAACCATAAGATACGCCATAAAATATGTTGAATAATAACCTGATGAAATAATTGATTTTAATTCTCTATCGACACGAGCCTGAACAAATGGGTGAGGCTTTTGCCCGTAGTTTTTGAGTACATTATCCGCAACAACCCTCTTCATTTCCTCAATCATAGAAGGGAAACGGTACTTAGGATCTGGATGGTCAGCAAATTCATCATCTGCAGGAATAAACATTTCATCATGGAAGCATTTAATCTTATCAATCATATCTGCAACCTTATTAGTGTTTATAACAACAATTTCGTATGCTAAATCCTTATCTAAGAAGGAAAACTCCTCAAGCATTTCATCTGTAGTACGAAGATGAGCATCTGGACTAACATTATACCTTGATAATTCGTGCACCCCTCCACCTACCTGATTAGATGCGATTAAAATATCTCGATATTCCTTTTGCGATTTACTTATATAATACGCATCACTAGTAGCTACAACAATCTTTCCAAGTTCCTTTGCCTTATTAATGATTTTAATAATTGTCTCTTTTATTATTTTTTCTCCATCGTGTCCATCATTTAAAAAATCAATTAAATGATTATAGCAAGACAGTGGCTGAACCTCTATAATATCAAGGGGCTTCATCGCCTCTTCTAAATCATGCTCAGACCTATTAAGAGCATTTTCAAACACCTCGCCAAATGAACCAGATGAAGTTGTTAAAATGCCTTCATGATATGTATCCAATACTGAATGCAATAATCTAGCATCAGTTGCCAAATGAACAGTAAGTGCATCGCTTACAATTTTAAACATATTCTTGTATCCCACTTGATTTTTAGCAATTATATTCATTCTTGATGGAATAATATGCTTATGAACCTCTCCGTTATTTAATAAGCTATTGATGTCCTTATAATTTGTAATGCCTCTTTTTTCAATATCCTTAAGCATATATAAGAAGCACTCAGCTGTAACCCTTGTATCATCTGTTGCACGGTGATGGTGTTCCTGCTTAACCTTAAAGAATTTACAAATAGCCTTCAAATTAAATTTAGTAAGCTCATTTGCATACATCGCACGACATAGATTTAGGGTATCAATTCCTGGCATAGGAACATCTTCCATTCCATTTTGAACAAGCTTAGCATGAATCATACCAATATCGAAATCGGCATTATGAGCTACCCAAACTGCGTCCTTAGAAAACTCCATAAAGCCTTGTAATGCGCTCTTAATATCCGGCGCATTTTCAACCATTTGATCAGTAATCGATGTCAACTCCGTAATTTTATTAGGAATTGGCATTGTAGGCTTTACAAATGTTTCATAGGTGTCACAAATAATACCACCTTTAATCTTATGTGCACCAATTTCAATTATTTCATCATATGTTTGACTGAAGCCTGTTGTTTCTATATCGAAAACAACATATGTTGCATCACGTAAATTTATATCCTTAGGTGCATATGTAATATGCCAACGATAATCATCAATATAATCAAGCTCACATCCATATATAGGCTTAAAATCCGTCATCTTTTCAGTCGCATGATTTATATCTGGAATAGCATATACTGCATTTCTATCGGTGAATGCGATAGCCTTATGACCCCACTTTGTAACAGTTTTAACAATATCTGATGCCTCACTTAAACCATCAAGATTACTCATCTTTGTATGGCAATGAAGCTCAACTCTTTTCATTTGAGCATTGTCTTCCCTTGAATCGCTATGATTAGCCTTCGCAACAAATTGTAAGCTAGAGGCTTGAACGGTAACCTCATGTTGGAATGTGTTGTATTCTGCCTTTCCAACTACATTCACAATATCTCCTATAGCTAAGGCTTCTGCGGCCTTAAGCTCATTTTCTCTTACCCATTTATTAACACAAATACTATCTGTTTCATCAAATATTTCAATTTTTAAAAGCCAACTAACCTTTTTTTTGGATAAATCGATTGAAAATATTTCTCCTTCAATCATGAAATTCGGTTCCCCAAATTGCTCACTATATGAAAAAATGCCTTCCTGGCTTTGGGGAATATCAATTATTTTAGATAAAGTGTTAACCTCAATCTT
Source organism: uncultured Clostridium sp. (assembly GCA_945921565.1). Lineage (GTDB taxonomy): Bacteria > Bacillota_I > Bacilli_A > Acholeplasmatales > Anaeroplasmataceae > CAG-307. The sequence continues at coordinate 23,484 of CAMEKY010000004.1, forward strand.
TCTTCCGTTATATTTTTTTATATTAATACTTTCTCGTTTTTCCTTTTCTTCCTTGGCTTGGGCATTACGAGCCTCTAGGCTTGATAGCATCATATCCATTTGAGTAGCTTGAATTTCAGATCTTGTTTTAATTTTTTCGTCAACAACTAAGGTTAAATCAATATCTAAAAAAAACTTTTTGAAGCTTTCCTTTATCTTTGGTAAATATTCACCTAAAAATATAGATTCTCTATCTACTACGATAGTAAATAAACCATCAACAAAGCTGGTGCTTAAATCTATAAACGATTTATATGCCGCATTTTTAGTGCTTAGTGCTTTTGTAATATATCTAAAATATTCGTCCGCAAGGCTTGAAGATAATTTCGAATTTTTATAATCAACATTAACAATAATCTTTGAAAGTCCAAGAGGAGTAAGCAATGATTCTGACTCTTTTTTTAATTCCAAAAATACTTCAGGCTTTAAGATTTCATCAATACTGAAGCTAATTTCTAGTATTTTATCACTCTTATATAATTTTACCTCTTTAACCTCTATATTATTACCGACAAAATCGAATTTAGAGCCTTGCTTCAGGCATTCTATAAACTTCATTATTATCCCTTCCTTACTTCTATTTTAACTATCGCCTTTAATGCTTTATAATATATAACAAAAGAATAAACTAATCCGATGTATGAAAGTAGCTCTATACCAAAAAGAAGCGAAAAAGATTTAAAAATAAAATACGCACATAATGAGTAAATTATATAGTATAATCTGAATCTTTGCTTCACAATCGGATTGATAAAAGCTCCAACTATATAAAACAGTAATATTAGCATTAGCATTTGAAATAATTCAATAACAAATGTATAAGTTGCATATGCTATTTTTACATTTGTCTCAGCTTCCTTTACAAAATTATACACAAGATGTGAAAAGTTAAAAATATCATCCTTATCTGCGTTAGGATTAAGGCTAAAATTATCTAAATTATGGCTAATTCTTTTTAATCTAACTCCATATCCATATAATTCAATTTCATTGGCTTTTATATTTACAACTGTACTCATAAAGCTAGGGCCATTTTCGCCAAACGTGTAAATGAAATACTCAGTTTTTAAATAATATCCATCAGTTTTTACAATTTTACCATCTGAAAGTGCAACACTTCCTTGAGTATTGTATATTGCTTGTGATATTTGCTCATATTCATTTGGAAAAATTGCACTACCATTTTTTAAATCAAGACTATAAGGTGCTATTCCAATTAAAAAAATAAGAAACAAAAATAAAAATGGAAAATATATCTTGTCGCCTAAAAACTTAGCTAAAAGTCTTGGCTTAAATAAGGCAGTAGACATTCTATTTAGCATCTTATCATCTCCTTCGAATAGTCTTATTATAACACGCTTTTAATTTTTTTTTAAGTGCTCCCATCTTTTATTTCTAATTTTATTATGCTATATTCTTTCTTGGTGATATAAAGTGAACTTAATAAATGAAGAAAAGCACTATAATACATTAGCAAACTATTATTTATATAAATATCATAAAAAGGTTGCAAAGATTAGTTTGAATGCAGGATTTAGCTGCCCCAATAAGGATGGAACTAAGGGTAGGGGTGGCTGTACATATTGCTCTAAGCTAGGTTCTGGAGATTTTGCAGGTAATCCAACTAAATCCTTGAAGGAGCAATTCTTGGAGGTTAAAGAGCAGATTGCCAAAAAATGGCCTGACACTCTATATATTCCATATCTTCAGGCTAACACTAACACCTATGGCAGCATAGAAAAGCTTACAAGGGTATATAACGAGCTTTTAGACTTAGATGAAAATGTATGTCAAATATCAATTGCAACTAGGGCTGACTGCCTGGAAGATGAAAAAATAGAGCTATTAGATACATTAAATAAAAAAATCCCTGTTCAAATCGAACTAGGACTACAAACTGCAAATGAAAAAACCGCAAAAAATATTAATCGCGGTTCTTCTAATATTGAACTAATCGATGCCGTTTCTAGGCTTAGAAATAAAAACATTGAAGTCGTCATTCATATAATCAACGGTCTTCCCGGAGAGACTGATGAAGATATGCTTAACACAATCGATTTCATTAACAAGCTAGACATTCAGGGAATAAAAATTCATAGCCTATGTGTTTTAAAAAACACCCAAATGGGGGATGATTATCTTAAAAACCCATTTAAACTACAAACCCTAGATGAATATGTTGATATCACTATTCGTCAAATTAGGCGTTTAAGAGGAGACATTATTATTCATAGATTGTCAGCTGATGCAGCACTTGATGATTTAATAGCTCCACTTTGGACTCGTAAAAAGCTTGTCGTCATGAATGAAATTGATAAAAAAATGCGTAAATTTAATTACTACCAAGCAGATCAATTTTGTAATGGCCATTCCTCATAAATTATTAAATAATTTTGATTAAATGTCTCTTCATAAAGTTGTTGGCTTATAAATGGACATATAATCGACACTAGCTTCAAAAATACAATTGCTTCGTTCCCACTCATATCCTTATTTATGACAAACTCATAAAAGAAATGAAGGAGAGTTTCTGTATATTTTGCTATGTTTTTGCTTTCTATACAGCTAGTTAACTCCTGAGTAACTGAGTAAAATCTAATATCTATTGTAGTACTTTCCATATTAAAGCCACCCTTATACTTATTTGTAAGCTCATCAAGGAAGCTTTGATATTTAGCAATTTGAAGCTTAACCATATCAAAATTTTCAGATAGATCCGCACAAAGTATATACATCCTATACGCATCACACGAATTATCCTTAAGAATATCATGTGTAAAATTAATATTAAGCGAAGCGTATTCGGATAAACTTTTTTGACTAGTTGGCTTTATATCAAGAAATTCATATTCAATATTCGATTCAGTCATATTCAAAACATCACTTAAGATTAAAGGATATATATATTCTTCAAAAACATTATTTTTATTAACAAATTGTAATGTCTTTCCAACAAAAGAATCTCTAGGTTGCCCCATTGTTGCATCTATACACATCATAACAATTGGTTCAATAGCTTTTATAAAACCATCATTGAATTCAAATGAGCCGAATTCAAAATTCGACGTAAGCCTTTCTTCATTTGTAATAATCGTTTTTTTTCGATTATTATAATATATTGGCAAAAAATCCTCATCAGCAACCACATAATTCTTTTCATCCTGTAAAAATACAGGAATAGGAATTCCGTAGCCTTCCTTCTTTGAAATTATTAATTCATCAATCTCATAATCGTATGCCAAGTGGGCCATCCCCTCATCTATAAATGAATCAATAATTATCTTCCTAGCTTGGTCCCTATCAAGCCCATTTAAAAAATCCGAATTGATTATTACATCATTTTCAATTATTGGCATATATTCTATTCCAAATGCTTGGGCATATGTAGCATCTTTTTCATCTATAGAAGGAATGAGGACATGAATATCCTCATCAAAATCATAGCTGACAAATAATAAAATGTCCTCACCAGTTAAAGGATTTTTAACTACATTTCCAGTAAAAACACCTTCTTGATAACCATTTTGCATAAAATGAACAACTGTGTTTTTCTCATAATCATCAACGTATGGCATAACATCCATATGCAAAGGATTAAGCATTAACGCAGCTACTCCAGCCATAAATTCTGGATTTTTTAATTTTATTTGAAGTTTTATGTTACATTTATAATTATATAATGGTAGCTCCATAAAGCTATAGTAGCCAAAGCCTTCCTTAATCTCATTTTTTTGCTCATCTGTTATTTTAATGTTTTCTAAAACGCTGTCGATTTTTTTATGAAATTCTTTAATGTTTAATGCATAATAATCTACATTTTGGAAAAAAAGCTCCTCGCCTGTGCTTTTTAAATAATAATGTCCTTGACTATAAGTTGCCTCATATCTATTGTATATGTGAAGCCCAAGTGAATCCATTAATACATTACCATTTTTATATGTTATACTTTTACCATATTCCTTTACAAATACGCTTTGAATATATTTTATTGTTGATTCCTCATAGAATGAATAAAGACTTTCTCTATCATATCCAACCCCAAGTAAATCTAACGATTCCTGATATTGCTTGAATAAACTCTTATAATCAAGATAATGATTTGACATAAAATCATAGCTTTCAAAGCATGGGAAATCAAAGCCTACACTATAAAATACATTTTCTCCAAGCATTTTGTAATATCTATTATATACATCAGCTACTAAATACGAATATAAAGCTGTTGGAGTAATATCATTAGAATTAACTGATAAGGATGGGCATTTAATTATTCTTTTAGGCTTGAAGCGATCTTTTTCTATCTCAAATGCATGTGTATCATGCCATTTTTTTATTATATCATTAACAAAATCCACCTTATCACCTCCAAGATATATTTACATTATATATAATATCACATATTTGTAGAAAAAGAATGATAAAATACTATAATAATTCAGTGAAAGAATTAATGAACATATGACTATTTGCCTTCTTTTCCTCTATGCAATCTCTTTCAGATATATCGTCTACCGCAACTACAACAAATCCCGCATTTTTTGCCGTTTTTAATGCGGTCGGATTATCCTCAAACACCGCACATTCCTCTATATTTATCCCCAATTCTTGGGCAGCCTTAATATATATTTCTGGGCTTTCTTTACTACCATTAAATTTAGAAACATCCCATATTGTATCAAAATAATGTTCAATTTTATTACGAATTAGACATGGCATGTAATATTCAGAACTATTAGCTGTAGCTATCGCAAGCTTTATATTATTGCATCGTAAATATTCCAAATACTCTTTTGCGTATGGCTTTAAATTGACATGATTTGTATACATTTCTATTGCAGCATCATTCCACTCTTTTATTATTTCTTCTTCTGTTTCACTCAAATTAAATCTATTTTTAGTATAAGAAGCAGCTTTCTTTAATCCTAGGTGAGCAATATTTTTTGCATAATCACTAGGAAGTTCGAGACCTCTTCTTTTGAAAAAATTTACATCAACTTCATGCCATAAGCCACATGAATCGAATAGTGTTCCATCTAAGTCAAAAATTACGCCCTTTATTTTTTTATTATTTATTTTCATATATTATCTCAACCAATTCAATATTATAGAAATTGATGATCTCCTTTCAATCTAGTAATAGTACTTAAAATATACCATAATCTTCTTATTTTTCCAAGAAGAGCCACCAATTTGTTACCAATTTTGTTAAAATTCACTTGACTATTTTATATACTTACCTTATAATCTATAAGGCAGGTAAAATTGCAGCAGTAATTTAGATAATTTTAGATAATATCCAATCCCTATAGGAGGCATCAAGTAATCTCGGCTGCTTTAGGTGAAAGATGGTAATTGTGATATCCTAAAATCTAAATTACATCGATTCAATTTACCTCTATGAAAAATAGACATATAGGAGGATAAAAGTTATGTCACGTTATACTGGACCAAGCTGGAAAATATCTCGTCGTCTTGGTTATTCAATCAGCGAAACTGGAAAAGAAATCGCTAAAAGAAATTATGCACCTGGTCAACATGGCCAAAGCAAAACTAAATTAAAGGAATATGGAATCCAACAACAAGAAAAGCAAAGAGTAAGATTTACTTATGGTATGTCTGAAAAGCAATTCCGTAAGGTATTTGCAGAAGCTTCTAAGATGAATGGTAAGACTGGTGAAAACTTCTTAAAATTATTAGAGTGCCGTCTTGATAACATCGTTTATCGTTTAGGATTTGCACGTACTCGTGCTCAAGCTCGTCAATTAGTAAACCATGGACATGTTCTTGTTAATGGTAAGAAGGTTGATATTGCATCTTACAGATTAGTACCTGGTCAAACAGTTTCTTTATCAGACAAGGCTAAGAAGTTCGTTATCGTTACTTCTGCTTTAGAGGCTACTGTTGCTCGTCCTGAGTATGTATCTTATGATGAAAATTCATTCACAGGTTCTTTAGTAAGAGTTCCTGAAAGAGATGAATTCTTAAAAGATATCAACGAACAACTAATCGTCGAATTCTACAACAGATAAAATTATTGAATGGGAATATTTCCCATTCTTTTTTTGATATTTTTATTCATAATATTATTGGTGATATTATTGAAAAAATATAGTTCTAAGAACACTATGATGGACGAAAGGTTGATTGGATATTACAAAGATGAAATCAAACAAGAGGTTGCTCAAGCTCTAGGTATAGAATATCAACAGGATGGATTAAATGTAGTTGAATATAATACTGATTTACTTAATAAATCTCGTGATGAGTATTTTAAAAACAATCCAAATCCAACTTCCGAATAAGCCTTTACTTTAATTCTTCAACAGATTATGTTATAATGAATTAAGTAAATGACATACTTCATTTAATTATTTATTCTATTGGAGTTGATATGATGAAAATTCAAGAATCTGCAGAGAATTATTTAGAAAGCATTCTTAAATTAAAGGAAGAATTAAGTAGAGTAAGAGCTATCGATATAGTAAATGAATTAGGTTTTTCTAAACCTTCTGTAAGTATAGCGATGAAAAATCTTAAGGAACATGGTTATATAACAATAAGTGATAATGGTTCAATTGAATTGACTGATAAAGGATTTGAAATTGCAAATAAAACATATCTCAAAGAAAAGCTGATTACAAAGCTATTAGTTTCATTTGGCGTATCTATTGATCAAGCACAAATTGATGCTTGCAAAATAGAGCATGTTATATCTGATGAAGCGGTTAAATGTATTAAAAAGTATTTGAATGAGGAATAATATGCAAAAACTAGCTAAAAATAATCCAATTATTAAAGATATAAAAGAACTTCAAAAGAAAGCTTCAAACGATTTAGTCTATATTGATGATTTATCAACATTAAAGCTTATTCCTAAATACAATCTAGAGTTAAAAACATTCATATATTGTGATGAAATTACATATCATATTGATACTCAAGAGCTAATTGAAAAGTTAACTAGCAAAGCTACTAATACCTATACAATATCTAAATCAACATTTGAATACTTAAGACAAAAGGAAAACACAGTTGGACTTATTGCTGTAGTCAAATATCCAAACTTTAATTTCAATTCATTAAAAAACAAAGAATTTATTGTTGTATGTGATAGATTAGAAATACCTGGTAATATTGGTACGATATATCGTACAATGGACGCTGTTGGTAAGCTTGGTATGATTTTAGTTGATGCTGTAGTTAAGCCACAAAGTGCTAAGCTTACGCTCGCATCAAGAGGATGTAATTTACTTATCCCAACTGTTTCTACTTCTTATTCTGAGGCACAAAATTGGTTACTTGATAATGGATATACAATATATCTTGGGGAACCAAACCTAGGTAAATCATATAAAGAGTATGATTACAATGGTAAAATTGCAATTGTTGTTGGATCAGAAAGATTTGGAATAAATCAAGAATGGTATAATAACCCACATCAGAAAGTATATATTCCAATGTGTGGATCTAATAACAGTTTAAATGTAAGTGTAGCCGCATCTATCTTAATATATGAAGCAGCACTAAAAAAATAGAGCCTTGAAATTTTCAAGACTCTATTTTTATTGGTTATTTTTTTTATAATTTAAAGCTTCAACTGCCTTATTACACATTTGAATATAGTTATCCGAAACTAAAGCGGCACCACCAATAAGGGCTCCATCAATGTTCGGTTTAGATAACAATTCGTAACAATTCGATGGATTTACCGAACCACCATATAATATGCGAATATTTTCGGCACATTCAAAAGAATACAAATCGCCGACAATTTTTCTAATAAGACCACATTTTTGATCAGCAAGTTCACTAGGAGCAGATCTACCTGTTCCAACTGCCCAAATTGGTTCATAAGCTAAGATAATTTTATCAACATCCTTAGCCTTTACACCTTTAAATGCAGTTCTAACCTGCTCTCTTAATATATAGTCGGTATCTGCGTGCTCAAATTGCTCAGCAGTTTCTCCAAGACAAACAATTGGAACGAGTCCATGATTTATTGCAGCTATAAGTTTTAAATTAACATCATCTTCTGTTTCATTATTATATCTACGCCTTTCGTTATGGCCAATAATAACATATGAAACACCTGTTGAAACGAGCATATTTGGAGAAATTTCTCCAGTATATGCCCCTTCATCAGCATAATGCATATTTTGTGCACCAATTCTTATATTTTCACCTTGTCTTTTAACAAGACTTCTTAGATGAATAGCAGGAGCGCATATTACAGTATCCACGATATCTTTGCTAGGAACCTGATCGTTTACGGCATAGATGAATTGCAAAGCCTCATCTCTAG
>CAMEKY010000005.1 GCA_945921565.1 uncultured Clostridium sp.
ATTAAACCTTAAAGAAGGAGAATGTATAATCTTAAGTACAATTTGATTATACTAGGAAAATAGATGAGAATATTATATTGGATAAGAAAAATGCTAGGAGCCGTCCTTGTAATTTCGTGGATGGCTGCGTACATTGCATTAGTGCTTAATGGTAAAGAGAATTACTCTACTTTAATGATAATACTTCTTCTGTTAATTATTTTAATCGGAATGTCTTTATATCCTAAGAAGCAAAAATTTTGTAGCTGTGGTCACAAATGGTACAAAAAAATTACTCTAAAGGAAACAAAAGACTCAAGTAAAACAGATAAAAAAGGCAATACAAAGACTTCATTTGTTCATATATTTGACTGCACCTGCAAGTGTCCTAACTGTGGCAAGGTTATGTCATATGAAATCAAAGCTGATGGAGGATACTCTATAACTAAAGTAGATGGAACTAAAGAAAGCCACCGTATAAAATCAAATATATATATGCAAAACAAAGACTTATTAAATTAAAAATTGCATTCTCATTTTACAATGAGGATGCATCTTTTTTATTGTTCTTCTTTAATTTTGCGTGCTCTAGCATGTCCTCAGATTTAATATTCTTAAATCCATTACCTAACACCTCTGATGTATCTGATACAATCACAAATGCTTGTGGATCAAGGTCAGACACCATTTCTCTTAATTCTGTTAGTTGACCAGACTTAACAACAGTCATCAAAACTCCTTTAGGAAGGTGAGTATACATTCCCACTCCCTCCATTTTAGTAACTCCACGTGGAGAGTGATTAATCAAATATTCGCCCACCATATCTGCTTTATTGGTAATAATATAGCAGATTTTTGATTTATTTAAGCCTGTTATTACCATATCTGTTAACTTTGCAGCTAAGAAAATCACAATAAGTGCAAATAAAACATTTTGAATGTTTCTAAATGCTACCGCACCACCAATAACAATCACTCCATCTAATATTCCTGTATATATCGGAATAGATAATGCAGGAATTCTATTATGTAAAAATCTTCCTAGCAGTTCTGTACCACCAGATGAAACACGATATTTACAAAAAATTCCGATTGATATACCTTGAATAACTCCACCAAATACAGCACCCATTATTCCATCATCCTTAACAACAGGAGGAATAAATTCAAACAATGATGTCATAAGTCCTAATACACCAGTTGTAATCAAGCAATTAATTGTAAACTTTATTCCCTCTTGTTTAATGCATATTAGCAATATAGGTATATTACACATTATAATTATTATACCCTTACTAATGGGTATGTACTTAGCCAGTACTACTGCTAGGCCTGAAATACCTCCAGCAACTATATTATTGGGAACTAAAAAGCAATCTAGTGAGAATGCATATAAACAGCATGCGACTATCATCATAATATATCTTTTTACTTCACGTTTAACTTCTAATTTCATACAAAATTCTAGCCAAATAGGCTACTCCTTATTCAAAATAATCCCATACACTATTCTTTAAATAATCTATATAATATTGTAATGTTTTGTCCATATTATTATTAAGGACTTCTCCATCTTGATAAATCCAATATGTATAACATTCAAAATTTGTAGGATCTCCTTGATGCATTGTAATAAGATTCAAATACACATTTTTGGGAATATGACATTTAAAAAACATACATCTAGGCTTAACAGGACGCAATGCCCCAGATGGATACCAAGCTCTACCTAAATATTTTTCACTATCACCTTGCGCTTTAATAGTACAATTATAAAAAACAAAACCATATTTGTTATCAACATAAGTATTTGGCGCACATAAATACGCTTTAGAATTATTAATTTGAAGCATATTTATAGTCGAATTTCTTATTATAGCGTCTCCTGAGCCAAAAATGAAATCAATATCTCCTTCAATATAGCACAAATCAAACACATTATCTGACTCATCAATATAAAGTGTATCCTGTGAGCCTATAAAATCAACATTATAATATCTTCCACCAGTTGCAGATGTTTTAAATGCGACGCATTGATTGTTCTTGGTGTTGGGAATTCTCACATATGAATTTTTTATTATTAGATTACTCATTTTTAAATCAACAGCCTCAGGTAATACGGTTAAAGACGCTGAACCTGTAGTACCATATGTTTTTATACCATCTCCACCATCACACTCTCTTATGATTTCGCCATTCCTAGCGTCATAATGAATTGTTGGCTTAAATAATCCAGTTATTGTTAAATTTGGCGTTTTTATGTAATACTTTCCGTAATACACCTTGCCACACAAAACAATTTCATCGAAAGGATTAGCTAGCTTTAAAGCCTCAGCAAATGAATTTAAAAATATTTCTTTATCATTATTCTCCCCTATTTTATCAACATAATATCTCAAAATATCTCACCTTGCTATATTTTACTCTTTCATATAGCCTTTTTCAAGAATAAAACGAATTAAAAAAATAAGAAAATCATCCCAATCAAGGGATGACTTTTTACTCTAGCTCAAAAGCTCCTGTATATAATTGATAATATTTACCTTTTTTCTCAATAAGTTCATCATGACTACCACGCTCAATAATATGACCTTGCTCAAGAACCATTATAGCCTTAGAATTTTTCACAGTTGATAGGCGGTGAGCAATTACAAAGACAGTTCTACCGTCCATTAGCTTATCCATTCCATCGGTAACTAAGGCTTCTGTCCTTGTGTCAATTGATGATGTAGCCTCATCTAAAATAAGAACCGGAGGGTTAGAAATAGCTGCTCTTGCAATAGATAACAACTGACGCTGTCCTTGAGATAATTGGGACCCATTTTCTGTTAAAACTGTATTATATCCATCAGGCAAATGCTTAATGAATTGGTCCGCGTTTGCAAGCTTTGCAGCCTCATAAACCTCTTCATCCGTCGCATCAAGCTTACCGTATCTAATATTGTCCATAATAGTACCAGTAAACAAATTAGTATCCTGAAGAACCATACCTAGTGCTCTTCTTAAATCTGGCTTTTTTATCTTATTGATATTTATTCCATCAAAACGAATTTTACCATCTTGAATATCATAGAAACGATTAATTAGGTTCGTAATTGTTGTTTTACCTGCACCAGTAGCTCCTACAAACGCTATCTTCTGGCCTGGCTTAGCGAATAAAGAGACATCATGTAATACAATTTTATCAGGATAATATCCAAAATCGACATCGAAAAATCTAACATCTCCACATACTTTGGTATATGTAACAGTACCGTCATGATGTGGATGTTTCCAAGCCCATATACCTGTTCTTTCCTCTGATTCTACTATATTTCCATTTGTAATTTTGGCATTCACAAGTGTAACATAACCATTATCCTCTTCTGGCTTTTCATCTAATAACTCAAATATTCTTTCAGATCCTGCCAGTGCCATAATGATTGAATTAAACTGATTTGATACTTGGGATACTTGATTACAAAACATCTTATTATATCCAAGGTATGAAACTAGTGCACCAACAGTAAATCCTAAAATAGAATTTAGAGCTAAATATGAACCAACCATAATTGTAATTGAATAAGAAATGTAGCCTAGATTATTCATAATTGGCATCAAAATATTTGCATACATATTAGCTTTAGTTGCTGTTTTACAAAGTCTTTCGTTAACTTTGTCAAAGTCCTGCTTAGCCTCATCCTCATGATTAAATACTTTTACTACCTTTTGACCCTCAAGCATTTCCTCAACATATCCATTTAACGCACCTAAATCAATTTGTTGCTTAACAAATCCTTTGCTAGAACGACCACCTAAAAATCTTGTAATTAATACCATTAAGCATACTGTAATTATTACAATTAATGCTAAAATCCAGTTTGTTTTAAACATAAATACCGCAATCATAACCATTGTAATCGCACTTGTAGTAAGTTGAGGTATAGATTGACTAATCATTTGTCGTAAAGTATCCGTATCATTTGTGTATCTACTCATAATTTCACCATGACTATGACGATCAAAATACATTATAGGTAGGGTTTGCATATGCTTAAACATATCATCTCTTACACTCTTTAGGGTACCATTTGCAACATAAACTACAAGTCTAGCATTTATATATGCGGCTATAACACCTACTAAATAAAATATAATCACTGGAGTAATTTTTATCCACAAATATTCTGTATCAACCTTACCATTTAGCACATACGTTTCCTTTAGTTTTGGAATAATTACATCAATTAACGTTTGGTTAAAGCTTGTTCCAAATACCGTCGAAAATGATGTGATAACAATACATAATAGGACTAATAAAAGCTGAAGCCAGTATCTTTTAAAAATTAAACTCAAAATTCGCTTTAATGTTTTGAAAGACGAAGTAGAACGTTTTTTATTCTGCATTAGAACCAGCCCCCTTCACTTGAGATATGTATACCTCTTTATATATTGAATTACATTTTAACAATTCATCATGAGTACCTACACCATCGATTGCACCATCATTTAAAACAATAATCATATCTGCATCCTCAACAGATGATATTCTTTGGGCAATAATAATTTTTGTTGTATCTGGAATTTCTTCCTTAAACGCTTTACGAATTAGTGCATCTGTTTTAGTATCAACTGCACTTGTTGAATCATCTAAAATTAAGATCTTTGGATGCTTCATTAAAGCTCGTGCAATGCATAAACGTTGTCGTTGCCCACCAGAAACGTTTGTTCCTCCTTGCTCAATTCTAGAATCATATTTATCATTAAACTTCTCAACGAACTCAGAGGCTTGAGCTAAATTACAAGCGTGCTTTATATCCTCTATTGAAGCTTCTTTATTTCCCCATTTTAAATTAGATGTGATTGTACCACTAAATAGTACATTTTTTTGTAATACTACTGATACCGCATCACGAAGAGTCTTAATATCATAATCCTTTACCTCTACTCCTCCAACACGTAATGAACCACTAGTTATATCATAAAGTCTTGGAATCAAATTAACAAATGTAGATTTAGCACTACCTGTACCGCCAACTATACCTACAGTCATACCAGATTTAATTGATAGATTTATATCTGATAAAACAAGCTTTTCTTCCTTGCCCTCATAAGAAAAATTAACGTGATCAAATACAATTGATCCATCTTTAACCTCATATATAGGATTTATTGGATTCTTAATTGTTGGTTCCTCATTTAAAACTGCACTAATACGTTCAATTGAAGCCCTTGACAATGTAATCATTACAATAATCATTGATAGCATCATCAAGCTCATTAAAATTTGCATAATATATGTAAATAAAGCGTTTAAATCACCAGTAGTAAAGGTTGAATTTAATGGCGCACATAGCTTAGCACCCATAAATGATACAAAGACAAAGCAAACATAAACCGCAAACTGCATTACTGGATTATTAATTGCTAATATCTTTTCCGCCTTTACTGCGTATTTATATATTTCATCAGATGAATTCTTGAACTTCTTATTTTCGTGCTCTTCTCTTACGAATGCCTTAACTGTTCTAGCTCCAGCCACATTTTCTTGAACTACCGTATTTAAATCATCATATTTCGTAAACATCTTTTTAAAGTTAGGGTGAGCCTTAGTCATAATAAAGAATAAACAAATTGCAAGAACTGGCACTACGGCCACAAAAATCAATGAAATTTTAGGACTAATAACAATTGCCATTATAAACGCAAATATCAGCATAAATGGACTACGTACCGCAATTCTTATAATCATTTGGAAGGAATTCTGGACGTTTGCTACATCCGTTGTTGTACGAGTAATCAGGCTTGATGTTGAAAACTTATCAATATTTTCAAATGAAAACTCTTGGACAGAATAATATATCTCTTTTCTTAAATTCTTTGCAAATCCACATGAAGCCTTAGCCGCAAACATTCCAGATAATGCACCAAAGGTTAACGATAATATTGCACATCCAATTAAAATAAACCCACCAATTAATGCATCATTAAACGCCGAATTATTTCCTAAAAACTTAAGTATGGCAATTTTTGCTGGATTCTCGCTTGTTGATTCAATAATATTTATAATATCCGACATGATAATTGGAATTAATATTTCCATAAGTACCTCAAGTGATACTGTAATAGGAGCTAATATTGTGGGTTTCCAATATCCTTTAATGCAAGAAACGATACTTTTTTTCTTCTTTTTTTGCATAATAACACCTTCCTAAAACTCTTTAATTCCTTCAATAATCTTACCAAGAAGCTTATGTAAAAGTTTTTGCTCTTCTACTGTTAAAACCTTAAATACATTATTTTCAACATTAATAATATTCTTAGTAATTTTTTTACTAACATCTAATGCTTTATCTGTTAAGACAATTCTCTTTAGTCTTTGATCCGATTTTAAAGGCTCTCTAATGATCAATTCTTGACTCTCTAAATTTTGAAGGGTCGAGCTTAATGACGCACCTCTTAACTCAAACTCAAGCTCTAAATCCTTTTGAAAAACATCATTTTTTTTACTTTGCCTTTCAATATATTGGATTATTCTTCCTTGAATTGCCGACACACCAAAAATCTGATTATCTTTTTCAATTTGGCGTTTTAATTTATTTGCAATAATATTGATATTACATCCTAATGTATTCATTTTCTTACCTCTTGATTAGTTAGAATTCTAACTAATTTTAACACCTGTTTTTTTTAAAAACAATAGCTTAATTTTAAATTGATTCAAGTAAACGTTTTCTTATTTATCTTTTATTTTTATATTCCTTTAGGACTATACTATATGCATAAACATAATCCTTATCATGCTTAAAACTATACTCTTGTATTGTAGAAAAATAATCAATTACATTATGATTTTTTTGTCTTTTTGCAGCCTTAATTATGTGATCAATGCTTGAAGTAAATAAAGGGTGATTATAATCATAAATATTATTTAATAATTCAACTAATTCTTTATTATTATCAAAAAATTCAAACACCTTTTTAAGTGAATTTGGCATTCTTATCATCTTAAATGTTTGTTTAATGTTTTCTGCTGTACAAACATATTCTACGAGTTTCGCAATCTGATAAGAAATAATATATCTTAAGGTAGAGCTTGATTCCTTTTGATAATCCTTAAATAATCGGGTAATTAGATTAATCTTTTTAAATATTCTTGAATCTTGCTCTTCCTTACTACAAGCTTTCTTTAGCATTGATAAATGAACTCTTATATCCTTATCATTTATAAATGCATTATATATATTTATAATATCATCTATTAAATATGTCGTTTGGGCTGATGTTACATATGAATCTATTGCACAAATAAACTCATATGCTTCCTTATAATAAGCATCTATTAGATCCTTATATTTTACATTTTTTAAGGTCTCATTTCCATCAAAATATATATGATAAGAAAAGCAATCATCCTTAATATCCTCACCGTTTAATATCGCATATTCAATATGCTTGTCAACCAATCTATTTGTAGGATGTCCCACAACATCATTTCTAATATATTTTAATTCACGCAAAGCCTTGTTCTCATTGATATTAATAAAATTCTTAGATGAAGTTATTTTATACGAAAGCTGATATAGCGTATCAATACATACAAATAATACCTGCAAAAGTCCATAAAGGTCTAAGATTTTTTCACCTTTTTCCTTTGTTGATTCATTACTAGCTATAAAATAATCAATCGCACAATGATTATTATTTAATGTGTTAAAGCAAGATTTTAATATATATGAGCTGCTATTTAAATCATTTTCAAGCTTTATTAATTCTTTCGTTAATTTATTTTCCATAATATCGCCTCATTTTCTTTTTATATTGTACCATAAATATTTTGTTTAAATTATAAAAATGAGAATCCTAATTTAAGATTCTCATAACTTTTCTATTATTTTTTAGCTAAGCATTTACAAGTTTCAATAATAATATCTTTTACCATTTCTTGATGAAGCTTCTATAACATACATTGGCTTAGCGCCTTCGTATGGAATTTGTGAATCTAGCTTATATTTCTCATTACCCAAAACCTTTTTAACCATAAGTGTGTTATCACATATCCCACCAAAATAAATACCATTATAATATAGCAAATACTCTCCCATCATTGGCTTATAGGTAATAATTCCTAATTTTTTTAAAATATAGTCTTTATATTCTTTTGTAGTTGCCATAAAATTATGCGTGCTTAACTTTATTCTTTTTATAAAATTTTGTTAGTAAAACATATGCCACTGTAAATAAAATAGTAGCTCCAATTAATATTAAGTATGATACATAATTTGGAACATTATGACCAAAGAATGATAATTTAATATCAAAATTTTCACGCATTTTTTCAACAACATCTGTTGGGAAGGATTCTTCCATCTTGTTTAAAACCCCATCCATAAAATGATAATGAATTAATGATGTACCATATGTACCTGGGAAGAAGGATAATACCTTTCCAATCACATCTCCAAATTGACTAATAGGCATATATGCTCCACAAATAAATCCATAAATACAGTTAACAATTACACCAAATGCAGATTTTTGTCCTTCAGTTTTAAAGAAGAAATTAATAAAACAAGATAATGCAGTACCAAATGCAGATAGTAATATAATATCTAAAACGATTAGCATTACATCACCAAATGATAAATAGAATCCTACAATACCCAAATAAACTAGTGATACAGCAAATGCAATAAAACATACAAACATTGAAATTAGTAATGTTGAAATAAAATAACTCATTGAAATAATAGATTTTTTAGTAGGAGTTATATAAAAATCATCAATTGTACCCTTATATTTATCCTGAATCATTATAAGACTTGAGCTATACGCAATTGTTACAGTACATACTGCTAGCATGCTTGAAAACATAAAGCCACCAATAAACCCCTCGACAAGAGCCTTATCAAACATAACTCCTTCTGGCACACTTGCGTTAAAGCTATCACGATATACATTAGCTAAGAATGTAACATATAAAACAAACAAAATCAATGGTGTGATTAAGCTTGATAAAAACATTCCTTTATCTTTAAAGAATAGTTTAAAATTCCTTTTAACTAAACAGAATAATGAATTACTCATTCTTGTCACCTCCCAATGAAACTCCTGTCACTGCTAAGAACACATCATCCATTTTACCTTTATAGACTTCAAAATCCTTAAACAAGCTAGGATTATTAATTATTAAATCACGAGCCTCTTCCATATTGTTAACCATAATTCTATAGCCATCTCTTATAGCCTCGTAGTTTAGTTTCAATTTTTTAAGCTCTTCTTCATATTCACCATATAAGATAATATAATCCCTACTATATTTTTCTTTAAGCATTAAAGGTGATCCTTCTGCAGCTATTTCTCCCTTATTAAGAATAATTACATATTCTGCATCTGCAGTCTCTTCCATATAATGAGTAGTTAAAAATACAGTAAGTCCTTCTTTTTTTCTAAGATTATGAACAACATTCCATACCTGCTTGCGAGTTTGTGGGTCCAATCCTGTTGTTGGCTCATCTAAGATCAATATCTTAGGTTTATGAATAAGGGCTCTTGCAATATCTACTCTTCTTCTTTGACCACCAGACAATTTTTTATAGTCTCTTTTAAAAATAGGTTTTAGGTCAAATAGATTTGCAAGCTCCTCGATTCTATCCTTTAACGCTTGTCCTTTAATTCCATAAAGTCCTGCTCGACTAACTAAATTATCATATACACTAAGCTCATAATCTAGCCTTGATGATTGGTACACAACTCCAAGTTCACTTCTGATCTGATCCATTTCCTTAGTTACATCATGACCATCAATCATTACACTACCATAATCAAATGGTAAATTCCCACTCATAATATTAATTGTAGTTGATTTACCAGCTCCATTAATTCCTAAAAATGCAAAAAACTCTCCTTTTTTTACTCTAAAGCTTAAATCACTTACAGCTTTTACATCATCATATGATTTACATAGATGCTTAATCTCAATTATATTTTCATTCTCCATATTTTTCCTCCCTATAGTCTAACGCCCCCGTTTTACAACGGTTTTATTATATTATTATTACTATTCTTTGTCAATTAATCTTTGTAGGATGCAAAAAATATGATATATAATGCAAAAATTTCTGTAAAAACAGAAATCTTTATTAGCAAGGCTTTTTCTTATTTAAAATATCGTCTAAGTCAAATAGGCTTGAAATATTGCTGATAAATGATGGTGCCTTATCCATAACCTCAGTAAAATCAAATGTTTGATTTAAGCTTAACACCTTTATACCACTTTTCTTAACCTCAAAGAAGCATATTGGGGTTAAATTAACACTTATACTACTTCCATTTATTCTACTTTTTATATCTGACTCTAATAATATATTACTAACTTTTACCTTATAAACAGGAATAACACTAACATCCGAATTTAACACAATCTTATCACCAAGCATTAAATCTGATTTAATATAATCCTTAACACTATTAATGTTATTAATTATTTTATCATCCATTAAATATCCACCTCAACCTTATATTCTTTTAACCAATAATGGATTTGATATAAAAATGCCATAATAGCATCCTTTCGCATTAACTGACCAAACCAAGGGGTTTCAAGTTCATTATCATCTAAGCATAATTCTTTAAGCTTTTCGATATTAAATATTTTATATAGCACAGTATCCGTCTTTAGCACATTTAGTAGTTCTTTTTTAATCTTATTATGCCAGCTTTTGGCCTGACTTTTTGGATATGGGCTTTTCTTTCTATTTAATATTTCCTTAGGTAAATATTCCTTCATCGCATCTCTTAGTATTTGTTTTTCCACATTATTTTTAGCCTTAAAGGCATAAGGCAAATTATAAGTAAAATCCACAATTCTTTTATCTGCAAATGGTACCCTTACCTCAAGGGAAGCCCCCATCGTCATCTTATCCTTTCTTTCTAATAATGTTGGCATGAAATACTTTAAATTTATGTAATTCATTTGGAGTTCTTTTTTTACTTCCTCATCATCATCTTCATTAACTGGAGCCTCACAAATAATCTCATTAAACGATCTATTTAAATACCCTTCTACATCAATCTTATTCTTTACATCATCATTTAAAAGATCAATACGCATAGAAATATTCCTTATCCAAGGAAATGTATTAATGTTAAAATCCTTAAACCAAGGATATCCCCCAAATAATTCATCAGCACATTCGCCAGACATCGACACTCTATGTTTTTTTGATATTTCTTTTGCAAGATATAGCATCGATGAATCTATATCGGCCATCCCAGGTCCATCCCTAAGTATTACATTCGTTTTTAAATAATCAAAAACTGTTTGAGTATCTATTTTTACCGTTTTATGATTATGTCCGCCTTTATTTATTAAATAGCCTATATAATCCTCATCTCTTGATGTTTCAAAGCTGTTTTGCTTAAATTCCTTGTCATTTCCTTCATAATCTATACTATATGTATCAATTTTGCCAATTGTATCACACGCAACTGCGCTTACAATTGATGAATCTAATCCCCCTGACAAAAATGAAGAAATACCGACATCTGAAACCAAATTCCTTTTAATCGAATCCGTTAACAAATATTTAATATAGCTTACATTATCCTCATATGTTAGATTATTTACCTTTCTTTTAACATTATAATACTCTATATCCTCAAGCTTTAGATTCCGCTTAAATGTCATATAATGTCCCGGCTTAACCTCGTAAATATCCTTATATAAGGTTTTCCCTGGTGAATGAGATGGAGAAAGTGCAATAAGCTCTGCAACCTCATCACGTCCCATTCTAGCTTTAACTCCATAAGCTAGCAAACTTTTTATTTCCGAGGAAACCAATAAATCGTTATTATATATTGTATAGTATAATGGCTTAACTCCTACATGATCTCTTGCAAAAATAACCGTATCATTAAATACATATACAAACGCAAATATTCCATTTATCTTTTCAATAATACTAACCCCATATTCCATTAACAATCTTAACAATAACTCTGTATCACTATTTGATACTGTCTTAGTTTTAAGCATATCATTTAATTCCTTAAAATTATATATCTCACCATTATAAATCAAATGATGATTTAGAATTGACATTGGCTGTTTTCCTAAAATAATATCTCTAATTGCTAATCTTTTATGGCCAAAAGAATAATCATTAGTATATAAATATCCTTCCTCATCAGGTCCCCTATGTTCCAGTAAATCGGTAGCTTTCTTAAATAATGTATGATTTGTTTTGGAATGATAATTTGTTTTAAACATTATTCCACACAAGAATTCTCACTTCCTATATTAAAATATGTTTATATTTCTAAAACGTGAAAAAATGGCTGAAATTAATCAACCATTTTAATAAATTTATTATTTTATTATTGTAAAATCACTATATAGCCACATTTCATCTAAACCATCAAGAATACCCGAACCAAGAGCGGATGCTAGTATTCCTTCAATTTCACTTGCAGTATATAACACCGGCTCAAATGGAATTAATCCATCAGTTGTATGCCATTTGAAATTAGCCGTATTAGTTGTACCGCCTGAGCAATCAATTGTCACAAGATTTTCATCTGTTATTTCTTGTGAATTTTTATTTTGTTGATAAATAAAATCAACTAAATGATATCCACCATCATATGTAGCATCCTTATAATTAGATTGATTACTTATATCACTATCATTGTTCTTAACGAGCGTTTGAATACCTCTAAATACAGTACCAACTGCATAAATAGAGCCTCCATTACCAACTACCATTCCTTGGCTTACAAACGCAGCTTTCCAGCTTGAATTAACTTGAGAAACTGCAGCCTTAGCGCCTTCCTTCATGACTGCTCTATATGAGTCATAATTAAGAGTATCTAAAACGCAGTTGTAAAGATAAACGTTGCCACCTCTAAGCTTAGGTACACGGTCTTCTATATCCTTAAAATAGCAATTTGCAATTGAAACGTTTAAATTTAGATTATAATAATATTCTGTACCTGAATCTCCTAGTAGGAAGCCCTTCTTTTGAGGTGTTGCAATACCATTTAAAATTTGATCAAATGTAAATCCAGCATTTCTTAAAGCATTATAGTATAAGTAACTATTACCATTTGCTTGATAATCAGCCTCTATTTCTTGCATCATCTTGTAAATATATCCATCTTTATCATTAGATCCAGACACAAAGTTACACCAAGAAATGTGAACATCCGAACTACCATCCGCACCATATGGAGCTGATGAATAGGTCCCTGCACTTTCATAAAAAGAGTTTGCAATATCTATTTGTCCATCATATGATTTACCAAATGTACAATGATCTATCCAAATATTATCAGAGAACCCTATTTTAAAGTATGCCCATCCAAATGTATCATAATCGCCCATTTTTGAAATATACTTATTTGAAGTATCCTCCCATTGCCACAATTCATCCATTTCAATATTCCTTATTGTAATATTATCACAATAATTAATTTTGAATCCTCCATGTGTAAGCTTTGATCCACTCTTAGAATAAATTAATAAATCATTTGTTCTTTCAATAGCTATTTGAGAAATACCATTTTCCTTTACCATAGTAGACATAGTAACTGTGCTTGCGACATTATCCTTTATGAAATTATTTACAATACCTGTTTTTTTTGCAACATCATCAAGAGTTAAATATCCTAAATTAATATCATTTTTTATTTCAATTACGTGTACTGTGCCTTCACTTTTTAATGTTTGTGAAAATTTACATTGAGAATATGGAGAATCCTCATAATATACCATGGTGGCTGTATATGTAGGATCACTAAATGGGGTATCCTCTGGAATCTTTGTATAAGTTCCATCTGAGTTTTTTAAATATAAGCCCTTTGTAATAGCTCTTACCCAGTTAGTTTCATTCTTTCTAACATTATTTCTTACAACATATCCAGCATCTACTGTTATTTCATCTATCTTGGCCTCATAATCTAGTCTTGCGGCCTTTAGAGCCTCAAGCAATTCTGTAGCATTTGTTACTTCTTTATATGCATCTGTACCAATATACTTTGTGTAATCATTCATGTCATTATCAACATATCCACCAGCAGATAATGTTTCCTTCTCTTTTTCTGACATATTATATACCTTTTTATAGCCTTCACTCTTTCCTTCAAGCGGATCAGTTGGCGTTGTTGGTGCAATTGTTGTTGGTGCACTTGTTGTTGGTGCCACTGTTGTTGGCGCTACTGTTGTTGGTGCACTTGTTGTTGGTGCTACTGTTGTTGGTGCTACTGTTGTTGGCGCTACTGTTGTTGGCGCTACTGTTGTTGGTGTCACTGTTGTTGGTGCACTTGTTGTTATATTAGATGTATCTAAAGATGTTGTATTCAAATCCTTTGAACAAGCAACTAAGCTGATTCCTGCAAGCATCAAGCTTGACATAACCAATATTTTTTTCTTTTTCATTTTCTTCCCTCATTTCATATCTTTATTCCTATTATATACTATGTTTTTCTTTGATGAAAGCGCTTTTTTAAAAAATAAATTAAGAAAATAAAAAAAGAAGCCTAAGCTCCTTTAATATTACTTAATATATCCTTTTGCACAAAGTAGCTCCGCAAGTAAAACAGCTCCTCCTGCCGCGCCTCTTAATGTGTTATGTGATAATCCTACAAATTTATAATCAAAAATCGCATCATCTCTTAATCTACCAAGAGATATTCCCATACCATTCTCAAGCATTCTATCTAGCTTTGTTTGTGGTCTATTATCCTCCTCAAAATATGTTAAGAATTGCTTAGGAGCACTTGGTAATCCTAATTTTTGAGGTTCACCAGAATAATCCTTCCATCTTTTTAAAATCTCATCCTTTGAAGGCTTGTTCTTAAATTTAACAAATACACATGCTAAATGTCCATCAGATACTGCAACTCTAACGCATTGAGCAGTTATAGCTGGACTTTTAGCAGGAATAATTACATTCCCCTCGATATGACCAAATATTTTAAGTGGCTCTTGTTCAGACTTTTCTTCCTCACCAGAAATAAATGGAATACAATTATCAACAATCTCTGGAAATGTTTCAAAGGTTTTTCCTGCTCCCGAAATAGCTTGATATGTTGTACAAGCCACACTTTCAATACCTAAATCCATTAATGGTGCTAGCGCAGGGACATAGCTTTGAAGTGAGCAGTTAGATTTTACTGCAATAAATCCTTTTTTGGTACCAAGTCTTTTCCTTTGAGCATTTATTATTTCTAAATGCTCAGCGTTTACCTCAGGAATTATCATTGGTACATCAGGTGTATGACGATGCGCACTATTGTTAGAAACAACAGGACACTCAAGACGAGCATACATTTCCTCTAGCGCTTTGATTTCATCCTTTTTCATATTTACAGCGCAAAATACGAAATCAACCTTCGCTGCTATCTCTTTAGCATCATTAGTCGCGTCCATCACAACTAAATTCATAACGTTATCAGGAATGGGCTCATTCATCGCCCAACGTGATGAAACAGCATCTTTATATTTTTTACCAGCAGACGATGCGGACGCTGCCAAAACCTTTATATTAAACCAAGGATGGTTAGCAAGTAGGGTTACAAATCTTTGCCCAACCATTCCTGTAGCACCAATAATTCCTACATTAAAATTAAAATTTTCCATATTAGCCTCCATAATATTCTATTCGCTTAAGAATAGAACTTGTTCTTGTTAAAATTTATTTAAATATCTTTCAAGTAGTGATAAAATATTATCGGTGATTTTATGAAAAAATGGATAATACAAAAAATAACCGAATATCAAAATGATTCATCTTTACACACAACTAAAAAGTGTCGATTTACCCCAAGCTGTAGTGAATATGCTAAGGAATGCTTTAAAAGATTTAGTACTCCTTATGCAAGCTATCTTTCAATTAAAAGAATTATTAAATGTAATCCCCTTCATAAAATGGCCTACGATCCCGTACCTCTTGAAAAAAAGTATCGAACAAAATATAAAACACTTGAAGATACATTTGTTGATATTAGAAATAATTATAAGATAAAGAAATAGTGATTATTGATTATTTCTTTTTTATTTTATCTTAATTGTATATCCATCCTTAAAATCAACAACACGATCCTTATATAAACCACCAAGGGCTCTTTTAAAGGCTTTTCTTGATAAATGGATTTTAGCCTCTATTTCCTCACTAGATGATTTCGCATCAAGCTTCATTTTTCCACCATTAGCTTCTAAATAGCGTAGTAATATTTCCTTATCCGAATCTATAACCTTTTCCTTTTGCTCTATTAAAGATCCGTTATACCCACTTGAAGCCTCATGAATAACCTTTACTACGACCATTTGTCCAACACGGTAATTTTCTCTATACATTGACTTGTGTACAAAAACATTAACCATATCTTTAGTTACCAGATTAATTCCAGCATCTCCAATGCGATAAACATAAGCCTCAATATAAGATCCTAACTCATATTTTGCATTAGATTTTAAATCATCTATTTCATAACGATTTAACGGTTTTGCCAAAATAGTATCTGATTTTACCTTAAGTTCAATAAGCAGTTATTCTTATTATACGGAAGATTATCCTTCGATATAAGAATATCCTTGCCAGTATTATTACTAACAAAAACACCTAAATTAGAAATAACCTCAACAACTTTTACAAATCCAGGATTATCAACAGTAACAAAAGGCGTACTGCAGGTAGCACATAGTCTTCCCTTCTTGTCAAAATATATGAATACCCTTGCAATATCTCCTACCTTGTATTCTTTATCAGATTCATTGAAATGAAGGAGCACATCATCCTCCTCACTTCCAAGCATATATCCTAAATCAGTTTTTCTTAACACCTTAAGATTGTATATTCTACCTGCGTCCATTATATCACCCTTAGTTTCTGTCGCCATCTTTATAATTTCTGTCTGTTTGACGTAAATACATTTCTTTTTTATCCTTAAAGCTTACTGTTTTTTTTGTTTTTTCATATTTTGCAATAAGCTCTTTTTTTTGTCTTTCGCTAAGCTTGTCTTTCATCTTCAACACCTATATTACTGATCTCTTTAATACCTAATGCATCTAAATGCTTACACAAATATGCAATATTTGATTCGCCCTCAAAGCTTGTTGGGACGTTAGCAAAAAAACGTACTGGTAAGAAATCCTCATCATTTACAAGAACAAGTTCCTTTAAATGCTTACCTAGTATTTTGTATGCATAATTCTTAAAAGGCTTTAAATTTATATTAAAATCTCTTTTTGGTTGATATTTATTCCTAAATTTTGATAATCCATAAAAATTTAAAGTATAATCATCACCCAATGTCATAATATAATACCCTGTTCTACCCTCAACGATATGTCCTAAATTAAAATCTATTTTAATAAAAACTGGGTATTTACCTCTTAAAATATGATTACATCTTAGTTCTAACACTGGTTTTTTTAAATCCACTTTTTAAACTCCTTTAATCTTTGACAAACTGCCTCAGTACCAAGTACATCTATTACATCATCAACAGAAATACAATTAAGCTTGTGAGATAAGGCTAGGTTTAGTATTTGGTAGAACTCTGTAAATAATCCAATATACATTTCTGGGTTTTTTGTATATTTCTTTTTGTCAGTATATCCTAATTCCTTTGCTAAATCCTTTAGAGTTTTGCCCTCTTCATGAGCTGAGAAATAATCTAAATATGCATCTATAACCATATTTAATCTTTCCGAAGATACATTTTGCTTAAATGCTTCAACCTCAGAAAGTGATGAAGAGGCAAAGAAATCATCATATAAGAAGCCAAATGTATTCATAAAATCGGAATATGTTTTTAAATCCTTGCGGTGCTCTCTGGAATCAGGACCTTGTGTTTTTAAAATACTCCTTACAAAATCAAGATTTGAATTAAATCTATCGTATGCAGCCTTATCATATTCATAAGCCCAATTTAAAAGCTTATTTATATTTTCATCAATTGGTGTATCGTAAATAATCTCAGATGAAATATTGTTTAATTTTTCAATATCATATAGTGGTCCTGATTTAGGCATAGCCTCAAATGTCATTTCAAATTCATCAAGTTCTTTATCCTTATTGCTTAAATACCACTGTTCAAAATTAGAATTAATTAAGGTATATAAATAAACAAATAATGCCTTAATTGGATATCCCTTTTCTAAATAGAATTCGGCATTTGATTCTGGGTCCTTACGCTTCGACAATTTTCTTCTTGACTCTCCATCTTGCTTCATAACAGGTGCAACATGAGCGTAGGAAGGAAGAGGGAACTCTAAAGCCTCAAATAATTGTTTATGGATTGGAAGTGATGAAATCCATTCATCTCCACGTATTACATGAGTAGTATGCATTAAAAAATCATCACAAGCATGGGCAAAATGATATGTAGGAATACCATCTGTTTTAAGTAAAACAAAATCGTTAAAATTATTATCCATTTCAAGCTCGCCTTTAATCAAATCATTAATTTGAATTCTTTCTGGGGCATCAGCAGGCACTCTAAAGCGCAAAACATATGGCTTACCTTCATTTAGTAAAGCACGAACTTTTTCAATAGGATAATCACGATAAATTGCATATTCTTTATAGTATCCTGGTGTCACTCCAGTGGCTTCTTGTTTATTACGAAGTTCTTCAAGCTCCTCTTCGGTTGCAAAGCAAGGATATGCGTATCCTTTTTCCGTTAAATACGCCGCAAGAGCATGGTATATTTCAACTCTATTTGATTGAACATATGGACCATATTTTCCAATTTCTTCAGTCTCAGATACAACTCCCTCATCTATTTTAATACCAAGATGCTTAAAAATATTTGTAATAATCTTTCTCGAACCAGGTACTTCTCTTTTTTTATCCGTATCCTCAATTCTTAGCATAAACACACCATTATTTTGCGTCGCAATCTTACGATTTATTAAAGATGTGTAAACTCCACCAATGTGTAAAAATCCTGTAGGGCTTGGTGCGAAGCGTGTACATACGTTTTGATTACGATATGGATATTTATTAATTAATTCCTCTTTTGTTAGTGTAACATTTGGGAATAATAACTCTTTTAATTCTTTAGACATAATAATCCTCCTAAAAATACTGTGTAATTATACCATAAATACAAAGTATTTACAACTTGACAAACTGCTAATCATTTCATTTTTAGTTTAAATTTTAAGTATTTTTACCGTAAATTTTATAATCTAATAACATCTACACTCGTTATATAATCTAATGAATCGGCAACGTTAGGATTTTAATTAAGAAAAAATAAGAAAAAAAACTCCTCATTAATTGTATTTACTATTCTTAAGCTACTTTATGTATTTTGCTATATGCTCATTTAGTTTAATGTATTCAAAAATTCTTCTAGCATAACACTAAAATAACATAAAACTGTATTTTCTAAATCGTTAACACACATTTTCTCTCAAAAAAAGCCTTTCTAAACAGAAGACTTTTTTTATATTATGCTTTAATCTCGCAAATCTTTGTCCGAACGTTTCTTTCATCATTTTTTCCTCCTCTACGTTACACCATTATTATATATTTATAAATCTATAAAATTAATCGACTATTTATTGTTTTTTCACTCAACTATTGGTGGAAGTGCTAAATTATAGAAAAAAGTTTGGCTAAAACCAAACTCTATTTTATTATTTCGTTGTAGATCCAAATCCTCCAACGCGCTGTGCATCCGAATCGTCATCTCTAGTAATTCCATACATCATAAAAATACCTTGAGCAAATCCTTCACCTTTTTTTACCTCTACAGTTTTATTTTCATTTGAATCATTAGTGATTTTAATCATAATATGGCCTTCGTTTTTAGCATTAAAATAATCACTATCAATTACTCCAACTGTATTATTGAGCTGCAAACGGTATTTAAAGCCAAGTCCACTTCTTGGATAAATCATAAGGACATAATCTTCTGGCATTTTAGATCTAATCCCTGTTGGAATTTTAATTGTTTGGCCTGGCTCTAGCGTAAAATCTAGTGGGCTATAAAAATCATAGCCGGCCGAAGCCTTAGTAGCTCTTTTTGGTTTTTTTAAACTCTCATATGCCTCAATTGCCTCTTTTTCACTAACTTTAAATGAATCACAATAATCTGTCACAAATTGTTTTTGACTAACAAAATCAAAATACGCGTCTATTCTCATAATTAATCACCTGATTACATTTTACATTACTTCCAATTTCAATTCAACATTTAATATGAACACTTTGCAAAATATACTAATTTATGCTATATTTTTCATGGTGATAAACTATGAATGAATACAAAGGATTCTCTTATTATTTTGATCAAATAATGGAATATATTGATTATAAAGAATGGCTAGATTTTACAAAAAAATATGTAGATAAGGATAAAACTATTTTAGATTTAGCATGTGGTTCGGGTACACTTGCATGCTTGCTGGCAGTTGAGGGATACACAGTTGATGGTCTTGATTTATCAAACGATATGCTAAGCCTTGCAAATGATAAATTTAAGGCCTATCATATTATAAATAATTTGTATCATGACGATATGACAGATTTTAGTTTAAATAAAACCTATGATGCTATTACCTGCTACTTCGATTCAATAAATCATTTGCCAAATATTGAATTAGTTAAAAAAATGATGAATTGTGTATACAATCATCTTAATGAAAATGGACTATTTATATTTGATGTTTTTTCTAAATCAAAATATGATGAAATGGACAATACTGATATTGAAGAGGAATTTGATGACTTTTACTACCATTGGAAAATACACTTAGAAAAACCAAATGTATTATGTCACGATATCGAAATTAAAGGTGAAAATTATATTCATGAGCAATATAATGAATATTACTATGATATAAATGATTTTATTGATAATAATAAGTTTGAAACAGTTTCTATAGCTGGTGATTTTAATGATGATTTAGAGGATGAGGATGAAAGAATCTTAGTTGTATTAAGAAAAAAGAATTAGCGCATTGCTAATTCTTATTTTTATTATAATACATATAATGCAGCATATACTCCCGCTTCGTATTTAAGGCTTGCACGAGTAATACTGATTTTTTCCATATTCGCAACAGAATACTTTGGATAATGTGCTCGTATTCTTCTTAAGAAAAATTCACCAGCATTTGATAATCCACCAGCAATTTTAACAGTTTTAATCCCAAGAACTGCGACAATGTCTGCAATAGTTATTGCGGTATATCTTGCACAGTCATTAATACACTTATACGCAAGCTTATCTCCCATTCTAGCTAAATCAAACAATTCCTTTGAGTTTATTGTAGTACCCATAGCCTCATTATAGTCCTTTACTATTGCACCACAAGAAACATATGCCTCGCTACAGCCCATCTTTCCACATGTACATTTTCTAGTATTATTACCAAAGTGAACTTTTATATGACCTATCTCTCCAGCATATCCATTTTTATTATGAATATGTCCATCAATAACTATTCCGCCACCTAATCCCGTACCTATAGTAAGTAAAATTAAATCATCAATTTTACAATAGCGGGCTTCTGCTAAGGCTTGAAGATTAGCGTCATTCTCGATAATAATATTATCGTTTTTTAATGCATCTTTAAAATCCGACATCAAATGCAATCCTACAATGTTTGTATTAGGCGCATATGCAACAACACCATCAATTAAAACTCCAGGAATCGCAATGGCATAGCCTAGCATGTCCTCAAGATTAAATCTAGACTTAATCTCATTAGCTATTGCTGGTACAATATCACCCTTTTCTTGCGGAGTTTTTATTTTAAAAAAGCTTATCTTTTTTTCTCCATCAAAAACACCAAATTTAATATTTGTACCACCAATATCAATACCACATTTATACATATAATCACTTCATTTCTAGTAATATTATATTATATATATTTTAATCTAGTCAATTACGAAGTTAATTTAAAAATTTTATTAATTATCATTGAAATTATTAAAATAACAACTGAGCAAATAACTATTGTTCCTCCGGGTTGAAAATCAAGATAAAAGCTAAATGTTAAGCCTAGTAAAACAGAAATAACTGATATACTAACTGCGTAAATCATACTTCTTTTATAGCTTTTTGATAATTGCATGGCACTGGCATATGGTATAACCATTAATGCAGAAACCATTAATGCTCCAATAATTTTTGATGATATAGCAATTATTATTGCAGTTAGTACTGTCTCAAGAATATTAATCAATGTAACATTGACACCATCTAATCTAGCTTGAATCTCATTGTATGAAATATACATAATTTGATGATAAAATCCTACATAAAATAAAATTGTTATAGCAAAAATAACTAAGGTGAATATGATTTCACTTTTTTTAATCAATAAAATTGAACCAAATAAATACGAATTAAACGAACCACTAGAGGCAAAATTAGACATTATAGCCGCAAGTGCTATAGAAGCTGACATTACAATTGCAACTGATAATTCTGCATATTTAGAAAACTTATTTCTAATATACTCAATAATTAAGGATGCAACTATACAAGTGATCACCGCAACTATTAATGGATTAGCTCCGGCTACTAGCCCAATCGCAACGCCAAATAAAGCTGTATGAGACAAAGCATCTCCTTTTGTAGATAATCTTTTTAAAACAGATGATTGGCCAACTAAAGGAATAATAGCTCCAAGCATAATTCCCACAATTAGTGCATATCGCATAAAGGAATAATTAAGCATAAAGCTCTACCCCCTTATCAATTACCTTATATATTTTATTACAATCCTTTAGGTTTTCAGGATTATGAGATACAAAAATAATTGTTTTTTTCATTGCATGAAGGTGATTTATCATCTCAAGAAGCATTTCCTCTGATTCCGCATCAATTCCACTAGTAGGCTCATCAAGGACAATAATATCCGGATTTGAAACTACTACCTTAGCAATTTTAACCTTTTGAGCTTGGCCACCAGACAAAGTAGACATTGATTTATTTTTAAATTGCTTAAGATTAAAAAGTTCTAAGGTCTTTAACACTAAATCTTTATCTGTTTTATTTAAACGTGAAAAAGGCTTTTTCTTTAAGCCTAAAGAAACAATTTCAAAAATAGTTGCAGGAAATCCACCTTCTTCTGTGATTGTCGTTTGATTAACATAACCAATTTTTACATTATCCTGCTTAACAATTCTTCCTACTGATGGCTTGTTAACCCCTAAGATCAACTTAAGTAAAGTTGATTTACCACTTCCATTTAATCCAACTATTCCAATAAATTCTCCAATTTTTATATCCAAATTTACATTTTCTAATACCATTTGATTATTATAACCAAAGCTTAAATCCTGCAAGGATAGAATAACATCATTTTCCATTTAGCAAAGAGCCTCCACTATACGTTGATAATTAAAGGCCATTAATGTTAAATAATCAGAAGCAGATGTACTATCAGTTAGGCCTTCTATTGTATTTAAAACATCACATTTAATGTTTAATGTCTCCGATACGCTTTTGGCAAAATCTTCACTTTGAAGTTCTTCTGAAAAGATTGTCGTAATCCCCTTATCATTAATTTCCTCTTGAATACTAATTAATTGTTGTGGTGTTGGCTTATCCTCTGTAGAAATCCCCATAATTGAAATTTGAGTTAAACCATATTCATGACATAAATACCCAAATGCTTCATGAGTTGTAGCTAAATATGTCGATTTGGCATTTTTAAGTTCACTAGCAAACTTTGAATCTAAAGCTTCAAACAGGATTTTATTATTTAAATAATTTTGTCTATAATATGATTCATTTTGAGGATCTATTATTTTTACCTTATTATATACATTCTCCATCATTTTAATAGCATTAGGCAATGACAGCCAAATATGCGGATCTATTTCTTTTGTATTTTCACCACCATTTAAATGATTTGAATATATTACTTCAATTCCCTCTGATAGAGTCAATGTCTTATTTCTTATTTCCTCGTCTAATTCATATTTTTCAAATCCAAGACCATTTTCTACATACAATATGGCATCATGAAGTTTAGCTACATTTGATGGAGTTGGTTCAAACTCATGTGGCTCTACACCTGCTGGAGTAAATGTTTCTACCTCATATTTATCTCCAACTACTCTTTTTGTTAAATCATAAATAGGAAACGATGAAGCGACTATCACGTCCTTAGTACTTTTAGATGAACATGAAAATAGGCTCATTGAGATTATTAGTATTATTAAAAGCATTGATATTTTTTTCATTTTTTCACCTCTAAATGCAAATGATTTGCGTTTGCATTTCGCATTATAACATGGTATAATACCGATGTCAATTAATATAGGAGAAAATATTATGGATTTAACAAACTTCGGACTTAAAAACACAAAATCTAGAGAACAGATTCTTGATATATTAAAAAACAGTCATGACCCAATAAGCGCTGATGATATTTATAGATTAATGGATAAGGGACAAACCAATCTATCTACAATCTATAGATCCTTATTAGCTTTTTGTCAAAGAGGGATTTTATCTAGAGAAATACGTCCCGATGGTACTGCAGTATATTCTTACAACAGGCCTGAGCATCATCATGTATTAATATGCATTAAATGTAACAAAAAGATCCATTTAAAGAATTGTCCATATAAGAATGTTAACGAAGATATTCTAAATGAAACTGGATTTAAGGTTGAGGATTATAATATTGAATTATATGGATACTGTAAGGATTGTCAAGGAAAATAAAATTTATAATATAAATCAAAAAAACTACACATTTATAGAAAAAAACTATATTAGAAAAGCACCTACTTTTTAGTAAGTGCTTGTTATACTTTATATTACTTATTCTGTGCTTCTACTGCTTTTTTGTCTTTCTCGCGGTTATAATCAATTATATCTTGAACATAAATCCCTTTGGATGCCATTTCATCAAGAATCTCATAGAAATGGTCATGATATTCTTGATCAAACTTATTTGTTTGAAGCACATCATACTCGCTATTACCCTCATCTAATTTGTTTTTCAAAAAATATGTATATGCTATATAGCAGTATTTTTTGTCTAAGAACATTTGCTCACCCATAGTTTCATATCCTTTCAATAATTAATCCATATTTTTCCCCAATACTTTTTGCAAGTTCTATCTCAACATCGGTTCCATTCTCTACAGCTTTTTATAGCATTGTCTTAAATCATCTTCATTGTATATCACATTTGAGCCTATGTCAAATGTCTTATTTACGCTTTTATCAATACTGTATTTCCAAACATAACCATTATGGCATATAACATAACAACATTTTGAATTTTTTCGTTTATCAAATAATATTGATAAATCTTTTGTGCTAGGCATAACATTAAGCGGTTGATTATGAGCAACAACATAATTAGCATTATTCTTATCTAGATCATATAGTTTTTTACCACTTATTGCTTCATGTTTTTTAATAGGGGCTTCTCCATTTATTATTTCTCCTGTATCAATATTATATGCAAATATATCTTCATATTCACTTTTATTTCTGGTTTTCAAAATTTCCTTTGAACGATTAGCAATTATATTTACCTTTTATTTTCATTCTATCACCTCTTTATTTTATATGGTTTGAGGCTTTAGAAAACAAAAAAGGATTTCACACATTATTATTTTGAAGTGGTACCAGTTTAGTAGACAATAAATAAAAAAAGGGTACTAGTATAATT
>CAMEKY010000006.1 GCA_945921565.1 uncultured Clostridium sp.
GACAAATGATGCAACAAATCACTGGCATGAATGCTCATGTGGAGAAAAATCAGAAATCGCAACGCATACATATGGAGAATGGATTATAACAAAAGAAGCTACTCATACTGATACTGGAAGTAAGAAACAAGTATGTAGTGTATGTGGATATGAAATTGTAGAAGAGATTCCAGCAATAGGACACAATTATTCAGATAATTGGACAAATGATGCAACAAATCACTGGCATGAATGCTCATGTGGAGAAAAATCAGAAGTCGCTGCACATAAATATGGAGAGTGGATTGTAACAAAGGAAGCTACACATAATGTTACTGGAAGTAAGAAACAAGTATGTAGTGTATGTGGATATGAAAATGTAGAAGAAATACCAGCAATAGGACACAATTATTCAGAATTGTGGAACTATAACGATAGTTCTCATTGGCATGAATGCAGTTGCACAGACAAAAGCGAAACTGCTTCACATTCTTTTGTTGCTGGAATATGCAGTGTTTGTGGATATAAAGAGGGTAGTCAAGGATTAGAATACATTTTATCAAGCAACAAAGACTCGTATTATGTTAAGGGAATTGGTGAATGTACTGATACAGACATTGTTATACCTGAATATTACAACGGACTAAAGATTACAAATATCAATTCATCTGCATTTAAAGGTAATACGGAAATAAAAAGCGTCTTTATTTCAAAAAATGTTTCTTTAATTTCAGGAGAAGCTTTTTCAAATTGTAGGAACTTAGAAAATGTTGTTTTTGAAGAGGGAGTAACAAATATTGCATGGTATGCATTTATAAATTGTACTAGTCTTAAGAATGTTTCTCTTCCATCTAGCTTAGGTATTATTGGGTCAAATGCTTTTAAGAACTGTACAAGCTTGACAAACATTAATATTCCCGATAAAGTCACAGCTTTGTATGGTACATTTTATGGATGTAGTAGTTTACAAAATATTACTCTATCTAAAAATTTATCAATAATTGATGATAAAACTTTTTATGGTTGCTCAAAATTGACAGAAATAGTTCTTCCAAAAAGTATAACAAAAATTGGCTCATATCCATTATACACATATGATAGTATAGTAATATATTACGAAGGCGATTTAGAAAGTTGGAATAAAATTGAAATATTAGAGGATTCAAAAATAGAACCAGAGCTAATCTACTTTTATAGTGAAACACAACCTTCAGATGAAGGAAATTATTGGCATTATGATATTGATGGATTGACTCCTCTGCAATGGTAAAATAGTAAATTAATTTATCAAGTGGATAAATAATATAAATTTTGGCAATAAGCTTTTAGATTAGGAGTATTTATGTGGATATTATTTTTAGTTTTAACGATATCATTATGGAGTGTTACAAGTATATTTTATAAAAAAGGTGCAAATAAAGATGATAGATACATTCATTTAAAGTTTTCAATTGTAACAGGAATTGTATTTCTATTAATTGCGATTATTTATCTAATAATTAGAGATGAGTCATTTTCTATATGGAAAAGTATGATTCGCTTTTGGCCTGTTACTGCTTTTGGAATTATTTATGCAATCACTAATACTATTACATTTAAAGGATATATTTATAACAAATCATCTATAAATGCTCCTATTGAAAATACAGCCAATGGTTCTTATGTAATATTATTGATTATATTGTTTTTAGTATTTGGTAGAATTGAATCCATATGGGATGTTGTAAATGGATTTAAGATTGCAGGTGTTGTGTGCATATTTATTGGATTATTAATGTTAGGAATTGTTCAACATAATATTGCCAAAAAAGAACACAAAAAAGAAAATTTTAAAGCAGGTGCTACAGCATTAATCTTCCCGATTGTATTTTCACTTATGGATGGGCTTGAAACAATAGTCAGTGGTTTATGCTTAGATAGTAAATTTGGTTTTGGAATGTCAGAAGGAGATGCTATTATCATTCTTGGGCTTGAATATGCGGTTATTGCTTTAGGATTATGGATATTTGTTAGTATTAAACAAAAGAAAGTATATAATCCTATTTGTAAAAGCAATGCTCCTCTACTGGCTGGATCTCTATGTGATAATGTAGGAATTGTATGTTATGCATATGCAATGGCAATAGATTCTGTATCAACAGATCCAATATTGGCAGTATATCCAGTTATTACAGTTTTATTATCTAAAATCTTATTACATGAAAAATTAACAGCTAAACAATATATTTGCATATTCATAATGATTTTAGGTAGTGTTATGATGGTTATTGGTCATAGTACACTGTGAAAGGAGCAGCTATGAAAAAGTTTTTTTGTAATAAAGTATTTAAATCATTGCTCGCTACTGGAACAGTTACAGTAGTCATTCAATATTTAATGTTGCTATCAGATACTTTAATAATTGGTAATGTTTTAGGTGAACAGTATTTAAGTGCGGTTAACATAGTGAAGCCTATATATTCATTTGCAATATTTATTGGATCATTAGTAAGCATAGGTACATCTGTATATTATTCATATCAAGTAGGTGTGTTTAATGGCAAAAAGGCTAACCAAGTTTTTAGTCAGGGAGTTATTATTGCAATTTTCTTTGGTGTTTTATTATTAGTTACTGGCTTGCTTGGGAAAAATGCATATTTTAATATTTTAAAAGTATCAGAAGAAACTGCTCAATTGGCAAAGAATTATTACTTTTATTATCAATTTGTTATTCTTATAGGCCCGGTTTATACTGTATTATTGGAAATAATATACGCTGATGGCGATGAAATGATTTGTAATATCGCATGTATTGCTCAATTTACAACAAATATTGTCCTTTCTTTAGTGTTGTGCAAAACGTTAGGCATTAATGGGGTTGGACTCGGATCATTGGTGGGAATGATAGTTAGCATTATTATTTTAATGATTCATTTTGTTCTTAAGAAAAACACTCTTAAATTTTCATTTTATTTTAATATTAAGGACACTCTTAAGGTGTTTAAATCCGGAATGACTGACGGAAGTGCTTATTTATTTATTGGATTAACATCATTTGTAGCCTCAAAATTTGTAATAAGTAAATTTGGGGAATATTATCTGCCGATATTACTATGTGTGTTTGACGTTATTGAATTTACATTGGTGTTTGATGGAATAGGCCAAGCAATAACCCCTATTGTTAATGTTTATCGTGGAGAGGGGAACCAAACTGGAATAAGAAGAGTAATGAAATCTGCTCTTATTGTGGCTATAGTTGAGGGTGTTTTGACGACCACGTTGTTATGCATTTTTGGAAAATATGTATCATATTTGTTTGGCTTAAGAGATGAGACATTGATTAAAATTAGTACTCTTGCAATAAGATTGGTGAGTCCATTCTTTTTCTGCACAGGTATTTTATTCTTACAAACAACATACTATATGATTATTGGCAAAGAAATACTGGCTACAGGAATAACAGGATTTAAAGATGCGGTTGTGCCAATTATAATGATGTGCTCACTTGGATATTTATTTGGTTTGAATGCTGTTTGGGTTGGTCTTGGATTATCACCATTCGTGTCACTTGTTTTAGTTTCAGTATTTTTAATAATAAAGTATGGTAGGGCTAAGTTTCCACTTTTGTTTGATAAAGTAGTAAAAAAATCGTATATTTTTGATGCCATTTTAGAACCTGATACTATTTTAGATGTTTGTGATAAATTGGAATTAGAATTACGAATCAATAATTTTAGTGAAGAAGATACTAAAGAAATGTTAGATACTGTTAATTATTCATGCATGAAAATATATAACCATAACCCTTCGGAAAAAGTATTAGTTGAATGTTCTTTATTAATATCAAATAAAGTAGAGATTATTATAAGAGATAATGGGAAATTATTTGATTTGACGAAGAGTGAAGAGGGTGAAAACTTACCAAAGATTGATGATTCTACCAATTTGGTGTCAAGAATTTATATGATAACAATAGGTTACAATCGTAACATGTTGTGCTTTGAAAGGAAAAATGAAACAATAAATTAAATTCAAAATTATGTCTTGAATTACAAATTAGTTCGAAGGTGAAAAGCTTTTTTGTAATACTTGACTTTGAGCAATCAGTATATGGAAATAAAGAATTTGATATAGCCTGGTTTTAAATTTTAAGACTTAATCAAAAGTTTATGAAAACTGCTTTAGAGGATATTAAAGTGAAAATGAATGTGATGAAAAGATAGTGAAGTACTACATAGCACTAAGATATTCAAGATTTATCAAATTTGGTGATGATGAATGTAAGGAGTATATTCGTAATTGGATTAAGTATAATATAAAGTAGTTCCAGAAAGTATCAATTTAATTCACTATTAGATTTATATTAAGAAAATATATATAATTATATTAACAAGGTAGGAGGAATTTACATGAAAAAATTTAATATACTATATATCGCATTAATAGTTTTGTTTGCGTGGCTTTTTGCATCATGCGCAAGTAATCACTTCACGTTTACAGACGTAGAAGGAAGCCTATACGCTATGGGAACACAAACAATAACAGTTACTACATCAGATGATGCAAAGTTTGAAGAAAAACTAGAAACATCATATGTAACATTAAGTGAGCAGTTAAAAGGAAAAACCGTTGATAGCATTAAATATATAAGCGAAACCAAAGCTGAGCTTACTATATCAGGTAAGTTAGAAAATTATACAGAAAATAGTAATTATACTTATTATAATATTGAATTATCAAGCAAAGCTTTAAAAGGAAACACAACTGCAACAGTTGTTACGAAGGTATATTTATGCTCACCTAAGATTTTAGCGTTATCTGTTTTTTTCACAACAGATAAAATGGCAACTTCAAAATTCTCTTTAGATTATGGATCATTCATTGAAGAAAATTGTAATACTAGTAATATTAAATTACCTGATTCTAATGGCGTTATTACTTCTGTAACAGTAAACAGCGATAATACATTAACGATATCAGTTGAAAATTACATTTCTTCAGAAGAATCTAAATATCCATTGGTAAAGATTTCCGCAAACTGTACGACATTTAATCAAGATATTTATGTTAGTGTTGGACAAATGTTGTTCTCAACATATATTTACAAGTAAAAATTTCTGATTATTAAAGAAAATGTATTCGATTTGAATTCATCTTTATTTATACATAAAAAGTATTTCAAAAATAAAATTATTACCATAATATTCTCACTATCATTTTAAGCATAATATTTTACTATTTTCAAGTTTAATGTTATTATATAGATAAAGGAGCAATGATATTATGAATTTAAAGTTTTTAAAATGTAACAAATGTAAAAATATTTTAGTTTATGTTGACGAAAAGTGTTCAGGACTTACTTGCTGTGGCGAAGAATTAAAAGAATTAGTTCCTGGTACAGTTGAGGCATCTTTAGAAAAGCATATACCTGTTTACGAGCAAATTGAAAATGCTGTAAATGTTACAGTTGGAAGTGTATTACATCCTATGCAACCTGAGCATTATATTGAATGGATTTGCATTCAAACGTCAACAGGTTATCAATTAAAATACTTAAATCCAGGAGATGAGCCAAAAGCTAGCTTTGCACTTACAAATGATGAAAAGCTAGAAGCTGTATATGCATATTGTAATCTTCACGGATTATGGAAGAGCACAATTTAATAGTCTTAAACTTTAGCAATCACCTAGTGGTTGCTAAAAAAATGTAAAAACTTGTTGACATTTCAACAAGTATAATTTAAAATGAACTTGTTGATTTTTCAACAACTAAAATAGGATAAGAGGTATAATATGATTCGTATAATAACAGATTCGGCATGTGATCTTCCTTTAGATGAAGCGAAGAGCTTAGGTATTGAAATAATTCCATTAAAGGTTACATTTGGTAATGATGAATATTTAGATGGAGTCACTCTATCAAGAGAAGAATTCTTTTTGAAATTGATAGAGTCATCAGTTCTTCCAAAGACAAGCCAAATATCACCATTTGATTTTGAAGAAGCATTTAAAAAGTATCCTGATGATGAGATACTATGTATTACATTGTCGAGTAAATTATCTGGTACATTTCAAAGTGCAAAAATTGCGGCTACAGATTTTTGTAATGTTACATTAGTCGATAGTGAAAATGTATGTGTTGGGGAGCAAATTCTAATTAAACTAGCAATAAAACTTATAAGTGAAGGCAAAATTGTTCAAGAAATTGCCAGTATTTTAAATGAAGAAAAGAAGAAAATTAGAGTTATTGCATTACTTGACACTCTTGAATATCTTAAAAAGGGTGGAAGAATAGGTACGGTTACAGCTTTAGTTGGTAATTTGCTTCATATTAAACCTGTAATAGAAGTTAGAGATGGTAAGGTTTCTATGCTAGGTAAAGCAAGAGGATCATTGCAAGGGAACAATAAATTAAGAGAAAAAATTATTGAATGTAATGGAATAAACTTTAATTATCCGGCTGCGTTTGCTTATTCTGGTTTATCAGATAAATTACTTGATAAGTATATTTGTGATTCAAAAGATTTATATCCAACTGATTTTAAAATTGAAAAATATTTAATTGGTTGCACAATTGGTACTCACGTTGGTTCTGGTGCTATTGCTGTGGCATTTTTTGCAAATACAAAATAAAAATAGGGATGAGTGTATGCTCATCCTTATTCATTTGACTTTAAAGAGTCATTCATATTTACTTTGATTATTTTTCTTGAAAGAATTAAATCTACAATGGCTATAAATGTAAAAACTAATAAAACGGTATATATTGCAGATGTGAATTTTATCTCTTTAATAGAACCAAAATTCATAGATTTAAAAATATAGTATAACAAAAGTACACCTGCAGGAATACCGATTAAGATTCCAACCACAATAATTGATATGATTTCTCGGTAAACATATGCTATAACTTCTGTACTTTTATATCCTAAAACCTTCAATGTTGCAATTTCTCTATTTTTTTCAGAAATACACATATTTGTTATATTGTAGATAACTAAGAATCCTAGTAGTATTGCAAATATAACTATTGCGATTGATATAAACACTATTGAGTCCCCTATATCATAAGCTACTCCTTGTAGGATTATTGGCTTTTCAGAGACATTATAAAGACCAAGCCCCGCCATTATTAATGCACAAACACCTATGGTTGATAGTAAAATCATCAAAAGACGGCCTTTATATCTGAAAATATTTCGATAGGCTGATTTATATTTAAATGATAATAAATTCCAAATAGGAGGAATATGCTCAAGAATTATTTTCTTACCTTCTTTTGGCGCTTTTGGTTGAAATAAAGATGAAGGCTTTTCTTTTATATCCTTAAGTGTTACATAAAATGTAACAAGTAAAATGGATGCTAACATAAAAATGGCTGAAATAAGTCCGGTTGTAATATTAATCTTATGAGTCATTTTAGGTAGTATAAAAACATTATTAAATATTGGATAAACAATGTTTGGTAAAATGTAAGCTCCTAATATTAAGCCAAGAATAATTCCTAAAACTGAGCAAGTTAGTGAAAAGAATAAGTATTTGCTTAATATCATTATGTTGGAATAGCCAAGAGATTTATAACATCCAATTGCTTTTCTTTCTTCAGATATTAATCTTGTAAGAGTAGTTAGAATTACAAGGGCTACAACTGCAATAAAAAATATTGGAAAGAAAATAGCGAGGATATCAATTTTATCAGTTATATTAATGAGTCCTGAATAACTCATCGTTTCATTTAAAGAAAGAGTCGTAATATTACTGTCATTTAAACTTGATGTAATTTTTTTTGCTTCAGCTTTAACACAGCTGATATAGTTATCGTTAAAATAAGACATATTTTCGGTTTTATTTAGCTTAATCAAGATGTCAGTTATTGGAAAATAATTATTAAAGGTTGAATCAAAGTAGAAGATACTTGATAAATATTCTTGATTATAGATTGATTTTTCTCCAGAATTATAGAATATGGTTGGATTTTTAACTGTTCCAACAATTTTATAAGACTGTCCCATTATTACAACTTCATCGCCGATATTTTGGGCTTTAATTGTCTTTGACGATTGTTCACATAGTATTTCATTTGTCTTTTGGGGATACATTCCTTCTATAAGTGTTAGTTTATTTATAGTTATGTTTTTTGTATCTAAAGAATAAATACGAATGTTTTCGTTTGTACTTTCATCATATGTGTCTATCTGAGTAATAGCTTCAATACTTTTTACTGATGGATTGTTTTTAATATTATCAATTAAATCTAAAGATAATCCAGATGCTGTTGTTGATTTTATGTCTAAATCGAATACATTTTGAGTTTTAAAATGTTCATTTAAACTGTTATGTATTTTTGGTGTGATACCACCAACACCAGTTACGAAGCATATTCCTACAAGTATAATAAGCATCATTGATATGTATCTTGAGATATTTATTGAAATTGTTTTAAATACGGTTTTATAGTATGTTTTCATATTACCACTCAATTTCATCAATACTTGTAGGCGTATCGTTTATTTCGATTTTACTTATTTTGCCGTTTTTAATATAGATAACTTGGTCAGCCATATCCTTTAATGCTTGGTTATGAGTAACAATTATTACATTTTTATTTTGCTTTACTGTAATATCATGAAGTAGTCTTAAAATAGTTTTTCCTGTTTCATAGTCAAGCGCACCGGTTGGTTCATCGCATAGTAATAATTTAGGATTTTTAGCAATTGCCCTTGCGATTGACACTCTTTGTTGCTCCCCACCCGAAAGCTTAGCAGGAAAAGATTTGAGTTTATCCTTAAGACCAACATCAGCTAAGACATCAGCAGGATTATATGCATCCTTACATACCTCAACAGCAAGCTCAACATTTTCAATTGCAGTTAGATTTGGCATTAAATTATAAAATTGAAAAACAAATCCAACATCATTTCTTCGATATAAGGTTAAATCCTTGGAATTTATTGAGGATATATCCTTCCCATCAATTATAAGAGTCCCTTCAGTTGGACTATCCATTCCACCTAAAATATTTAATAGTGTTGTTTTACCGGCTCCAGAAGGGCCTAAAATAATAGTGAGTTTTCCTTTTTCAATACTAAAGTTCACGTCACTTAGTGCTTCACATGAGATGCCTTGACCTTCATAAACCTTTTTAATATTTTTAGCTTCTATAAAAGACATAATTATCACAACCTTTAAATATATTATATTTAGTGTAACCATTTATGTCAAATAAAAACAGCCTTTGACAAAATCACATAGGGAAAATAATTTATTTAAAATTCTTTACATAATTTTTTATTTAAAGTATAATTAACTCAAAGCAGTCAGGGGGTTATTCTATGTTTGGAAAAAAGAAAAAATCAGAAATGGTCGAGGAAGAAAAGAAATTAGATGAAATTCTTGATGATGAACTTGAAGAAGATGATGATCTTGAGGATGAAGATGAGGATTTAGACGAGGATATTGAACTTCCAAAAAATTCTAAGCAAAACAAAAAAGTAAAGAAGAATGACTCTTTAATAAAATTAAATCCGATTCATTCATATAAATTTTGGTTTAAAATATTTGGCGCAGTATTACTAGTTATTTTAGGATTTATATTGATATTCCAAGATGAAGCTGCAACCGCTATTGTGTTAATGTTTACTGGTGGAGCATTCTGCTTGTATGCAGTTATAAGGGTCGTACCTTTGATGAAAACGCTCGAAAAAGGATCGTCAAAAGCGTTATGTCTATTGGAAATTGTTTTAGATTTTATTGTCGGAGTAGTACTTATATTTTTATCAATTAAGAATTTCGGTGATAATTTAGAAGGCTTTGCTGGTTTTGCAAGCGAGCATTATAATGTATTAATCGGATTTGTTCTTTGGTTAAGAGGATTTGTATATTTTATTAGTACTATTTTATTTGCGGAAAAAACTGATAAGATACAATGCTTTGTTCATATAGCTGTAATTACATTTGGTGGTTATTTGTTTGGCGTAAAAATTGATGCAGGTAAAATTGCTATTGGACTAGCTATTTTGGCATTTGTATGTGGTGTTGTGATTTCAGGAAGTGGCTTCTTTGATTATGGGAAATATCGCTCTAGCGTAAAAGATGTTAGACAGAATAAAGAAGATAAGAAGGAAAATTCAAAGAGGAAAGATGCCCCAACTAAAAAGGGTAAGAAAGAAAAAATTGAAGATCCTGAAGAGAAAGCACCTATCATTGATTATAATGACGACGATAGGCCATATGTAAATTAGTAGGCTGTTTTGCCTACTTTTTTTCGTAATTATAATCGGACTTTACTTTTGTAAAATTTATGATATAATTACAATGTTGAAAAATTATTAAATTAAAAATATAGGATTTAGGAGAATAATATAGTAATAGGAGGAGCAGATTTCCTACAATTTTGAAGGTCTCCGTCTGCGCAAAAGATATGAAATTAGAAAACTTAGAGCATAGTAAGGTTAAAGCTATTTTTACAGTAACTGCTGAAGAATTTGAAAATGCACTAGATCAAGCATTTCCGAAAGTTTCAAAGGATGTTAAGGTAGATGGCTTTAGAAAGGGTCATTGTCCACGTAACATATTTGAAAAGAATTTTGGAGTTGAATCATTATATGATGAGGCACTAAATATCGTTTTAAATCAAAAGGCTTCTGAAATTTATACTAATGAGGAATTATCTCAAAAAATTTGTGGTCAATTTGAACCTGCAATCGAATCTAAGGAATTTGAAAGAGGAAAGGACTTTGAAGTTTCATTATCATTTGATGTGCTTCCAGAAGTGACTTTACCTCAATATAAGGGACTTGAGGTTAAGAAGCAAGTTTTAGAGGCTACTGAAGAAGAAATTAATAATGCAATTAATGCAGATTTAAAAGCTCATTCAACTCTAAAGGTTAAAGAAGATC
Organism: uncultured Clostridium sp.; assembly: GCA_945921565.1. Classification (GTDB taxonomy): domain Bacteria; phylum Bacillota_I; class Bacilli_A; order Acholeplasmatales; family Anaeroplasmataceae; genus CAG-307. The sequence goes on from CAMEKY010000006.1 coordinate 10,857, forward strand.
AAGTAATTGCACTACATGATACTGCAAAATTTGATTTCTTAGGAACAGTTGATGGTGTGGCATTTGACGGTGGCTCTGCTGAGGACTATGAGCTTGAAATTGGTTCTGGTCAATTTATCCCAGGCTTTGAAGACCAAATGGTTGGCATGAAGAAGGTTGAGGTAAAGGATATTAATGTAACTTTCCCTGATAACTATCCTGCAACAGAATTAGCTTCAAAGGCAGCAGTATTCAAGGTTACAGTTCATGAAGTTAAGGAAAATGTTTTACCTGAATTAAATGATGAATTCGTTAAGTCATTAAATATTGCTGATGTAAATACTGTTGATGAGTTAAAAGCTTACAAGAAGGGAAGTTTAGAAGATTCTAAGAAGACTTCTGAGCATGATCGTCAAGTTGATGAATTATTTAATCAAATTGTTGAGGCTACAAATATTGATTTACCTCAATCTTTAGTTGATAATATCAAGAATGATATTACATCTAGATATGTAAATCAAGCAAAACAATATAATATTCCACTTGAAACATTCCTAAGCTTAATGGGAACAACAAAGGAAGCGTTTGAGGCTAACGCTCAAACTTCTGCAGTTCAACAAGCTAAATTCCAATTAATTCTTTCTGAGATTATTAAGGTTGAAAAGCTTGAACCAACTAAGGAAGAAATGGAAGCTAAGGCAGAAGAGCTAGCATCTACTTCAAAGACAACTAAGGATGCAATCTTGAAGCAAAGAGCAAGTCAAATTTATTCTCAATTATCATATGATAAGGTTGTAAATTTAGTATTAAGCTCTGCAAAAGAAATCTAATTTAATATAGTATACAACAGTGGTCGAAATGGTCACTGTTATTTATTTAATTATGGGAAATTATGAAAAATTGGCAAACTACTTGCAAAACTGCCAAAAGTATTGTATTATATATACACGAGTAAAATAATACTCGATTATAATGTTAAAAAGAGGTGTACATACTATGGAAAATATATATACAAATCGTATTCCAGCAATTGCAGTACGTGGCGTAATTCCTCTACCTGGAAATGAATTTCGCATTGAGGTTGGTCGAGAGGTATCATTAAAAGCTCTTGATGAATCTGAACATAATTATAATAATGAAATTGTTTTACTTATTCAAAAGGATCCTCAATGTATCAATATTACTAAAGATGATTTATATGAATATGGTGTTTTGGCTCAAATCAGTCTAAAGCTTAAGCTACCTAATAATAATTATAAGGTTAAGTTTAAGATTAAAGAGCGTATTAAGGTTCTTGAATATATTCAAACAGAACCATTCTTTGCCATTGACTATGAGACAGTGAAATCTATTTCATCTTCCCCTGAGGAGGAGGCTGCATTAGTTAGAACTGTAATTAATGAGATTACAAAGAATCCGCAGTCTTTAAATGGGGCTGATGAGATTTTACGTAGTATGCAAAGTGGTTTATCATGTGCAGAAATTTCCGATTTAGTAGCTTTTAATTTAAGGACTGACCAAAGTAAATATCGTTATTTGGCTGAATTAGATGTAAAAAAGCGTCTTCATTTCATTTTAGATGATATTACAAGAGAAAAAACAATCACTGATCTTGAAAATAAGATTAATCAAGAGGTAAAAAAATCTATTGATGAATCACAAAAGGAATATTATTTAAGAGAAAAAATGAAGGCTATTCAAACTGAGCTTGGTGATAAAGCCCGTCAGGATGAAGAAATTGAAGAGCTTCGTAAACAAATTCTTGAGGCTAAGATGCCTAAAAAGATTGAAGATAAGGCTTTAAATGAACTTAGAAGATACCAAAATGCTTCATTCCAAATGGCTGAGGCTGGAATTATTAAAAATTATCTTGATTTCTTAATTAAGCTGCCTTGGTATAAGGAATCAGAGGACAATAATGATTTAACAAAGGTTAAGGAAGCACTAGATAAGAATCATTATGGCCTAAAAAAGGTTAAGGATCGTATAATGGAATATCTATCAGTTAAAATTATGACTGGTAAAAATCCTCAAACTATTCTTTGCTTGTTTGGTCCTCCAGGTGTAGGTAAAACATCACTTGCTAAATCTATTGCGGATGCACTTGGTAGAAAATTTGTTAAGCAATCACTTGGAGGTATTTCTGACGAATCTGAGGTGCGTGGACATAGAAGAACATATATTGGTGCTCTTCCAGGCCGTATCCTTAAGGCGATGAAGGATGCTGGCACTGTTAACCCTGTATTCTTACTTGATGAAATAGATAAAATGTCTTCATCATATCGTGGAGACCCTGCATCTGCAATGCTTGAGGTTCTTGACCCTGAGCAAAATGCTAATTTCTCAGATAACTACCTTGAAGAAGATTATGATTTATCAAAGGTATTATTTATTACAACAGCTAACTCCTTAGATACAATTCCTGGTCCATTAAGAGATCGTATGGAAATTGTAGATTTATCAAGCTATACAGAATTTGAAAAATACAATATTGCTTATGAGCATTTAATTCCAAAGGAGCTTGTTCGCCATGGTGTTAAAGAAAGTCAATTTAAAATTGAAAGTGACGCTATGTATTCGATAATTCAGCATTATACAAGAGAAGCTGGTGTAAGAGAGCTAAATCGTTTAATCGCGACACTTATTCGTAAGTCAATTAAGGAATTGTTAGTTGATAAAAAGGATTGTGTCACAATAACATGTGATAACTTACAAAATTATTTAGGTAAGCTAAAATTCTTTAATAATGAAAATCGTAATGTAAATCAGGTTGGAGTTGTAACTGGTCTTGCGTACACAGAGTTTGGTGGAGACACTCTTGATATTGAGGTTACTCATTATAAAGGAAAGGGTGGACTTGTTTTAACTGGTAAGCTTGGAGATGTAATGAAGGAATCTGCAATGGCTGCGTTAAGCTATGTAAGAAGCCACGCTGATGATTTTGGAATTAACTCAGATGTTTTCCAAACTGATGACATTCATATTCATGTTCCTGAGGGTGCCGTTCCAAAGGATGGTCCTAGCGCAGGTGTTACACTTACAACTGCCATTGTTTCTGCTCTTACAAATAAACCAGTTGATGCTCATTTAGGTATGACAGGTGAAATTACTTTAAGAGGATCTGTACTGCCTATTGGTGGACTTCGTGAAAAGTCTATTGCAGCTCTTCGTTCAGGATTATCAACAATTCTAATTCCTTATGAGAATGAAAGAGATATTGACGATATCCCAGAAGAGGTAAAGAAGGTACTTGAAATAATTCCTGTTAAAAATGTAATGGAAGTAATTAATAGAGCAATAATTAAATAGAGTAATGAAGTAGGTTTAAATGACCTACTTTTCATTTTATTAAAAATATTTCATATAGTTTAATATGGTGATTATATTTGAAATATTTTAAAACTGATGGAATAAGAGGCGTATTTAAAAGGGATGATTTATCAATTGATTTAATTTTACGAGTTGGCCTTGCAATGAATGTTTTTAAAGAGAAAAAGGTTTTGTTATCATATGATACTAGATATAGTAGTAATATTATTAGAGAATTGCTAAAATATTCAATTAGGCTTTCGGGTTGTGATGTTATTGATATAGGACTGGGAAGTACACCATATTTAATGTATAATTCAAAAAAACATAAGCTTCCTGGAATAATGATTACGGCGTCACATAATGATTTTACATATAATGGTTTAAAGGTCGTATATAACGGATTAAAAATAGACAGATTTTATCAGGAAGAGATTGAAAAAATAATTGATAGTGAGCCACAAAGGTCTATAAAAATAGGCAATTACATCAAAAAATCATATTTAAAAGACTATACAAGGTTTTTAGATAAAATAAGATGTAATAAGGATATTAAGGTTGGATTTGATTTGGCGAATGGGTCGTTATCTTTCTTATTAGACTATTTAAAGAAAAGATTTAATAATGCATTATTTGTAGCTTATAAGCCTAATGGAATAAATATAAATGAATCGAGTGGAAGTCAGCACCCGGATACTATAAGAAAATTTGTTTTAGATAACAAGTGCGATATTGGCTTTTCATTTGATGGAGATGGGGACAGGATTATCGTTTGTGATAAGGATGGGAAAATATATAATGGGGATATGGTACTTGCTTATTTTGCCCTAGCTTTGAAAAAAGAAAATAAACTTAAATGTGATACAATTGTCTGTACAAAAATATTTAATCAAGGCATTGCAGAGTATTTAGTTAAGCATGGTATCAAAATAAGGTATGTAGATGTTGGTGATTCTAATATTACTAAAGAAGTGTTAGATTTTGGCGGGATAGGTGGAGAAAAAAGCGGTCATTTAGTATTAAATGAAAAATATTGCTATTCAGACGCCATTGTATCCGCACTACGCATAATAGAACTTTATCAAAAGTATAGCTTTAGTTTTTTAAATGACATTATACCGTATTATGAAAAGAATATAAATTTATATAATATTGATAAACCTAATATTGTAGAACGTCATCTTAAGGAAATATTAAAAAATGGCAATGTAGTTATTAGAAAATCAGGTACAGAAAATGTTTTTCGAGTATTATTGATGAGTAGAATAGAGGCTGAGGTAGAGGAAGCATTTAAGAAATTAAATGATTTTATTGAATAAATATCTAATTTATTTCTAAAAACATTAAAAACTATTTAAAAAATCAATTAAAAATAAAATTAATATTGAAAAAAATGTGCTTTTAGCGTAAAATTATTTGTAGAAATGTATAAGGGGGTAATATCATGATTTCAAAAGAAATTGCCAAAGTGGTTTTAGATGAATGTGTTTCAACTGGTGCTGATTTCGCCGAAATTTTTTATGAAGATACAACAGAAAATAATATAACTATGTATTCAGGTGTTGTTGAGGATGTTTCAACACGGCATATTTATGGTGCGGGAATAAGAATATTATTAAATTTCCAAGAAGTATACGGATATACTTCTGATTGTAGCCTAGAGGGGCTTTTATCACTTGCTAGAAAATTAAAGTATTCATATAATTCTAATCCTCTAAATCTAGATTATACATTAGTAGAAGAGGATGCTACAAAAGTTGGTAATGTTGTAATCGCAAGGCCATCTCATGATGTTTCTCCTGATGAGAAGATTGCATATTTGAAAATTGTAGATGAAGTAGTTAAAAATTATGATAGTCGTATAATTCAAAGAATTGTTGGTATATCTGACAAAACTCAATATGTAACAATTGCTAATACAAAAGGAAAGTTTGTTAGGGATGTTAGAAATCAACAGCGTATTCGTTGTCAGGTTGTAGCGAAGGATAATGATAAAACCCAATCATTTGGGAATACCATTGGTGGAAATTTTGATATCGATGGATATAAGAGTAAGGATTTAAAGAAATTTGCAACTGAAGTATGCGAAACATGTATTAAGATGCTTGATGCTCCTGAAATGGTTGGTGGAGTATATCCAGTTATTATTCATAACGGCTTTGGTGGAGTTTTATTCCATGAAGCATGTGGCCATTCACTGGAGGCTACAAGTGTTGCGAAAGGTTTATCAGTTTTTACAGGGAAAAAGGGTACTAAGATTGCATCTGACATTGTTACTGCAATTGATGATGGTACAATTAGTAATGAATGGGGCTCTTTAAACTGCGATGATGAGGGTAATCCAACAAAATGTAATGTTTTGATTAAAAATGGAATATTGAATAGCTATATGATTGATGATAGAAATTCAAGAAAAATGGGAATGCCATCTACTGGAAATTCTAGACGTCAAAGCTACAGATTTAGTCCAACATCTAGAATGACTAATACATACATAGCAAATGGTAGTTCTACATTTGAAGAAATTATTGCAGCTACTAAATACGGTTTATTTGCCAAATCTATGGGTGGTGGTTCAGTTAATCCAGTAACGGGAGAATTTAATTTCTCAGTTAATGAAGGATACATGGTAGAGGATGGTAAGATTACACATCCTGTTAGAGGCGCAACGCTTATTGGAAATGGTGCAAATGCGTTATTTAATATTGATATGATTGCAAATAATTGCTCTTTTGGTCATGGAGTTTGTGGTTCTAAATCAGGCTCTGTACCAGCAAATGTTGGTCAGCCTACAATTAGAATTCAAAATATGACTGTTGGTGGAAATGGAGGTAAAAAATAATGGATTTTAAAAAATTAGAATCTGCTTGTAAAGCAAGTGGTATTACAGAAGTTGAAATTCATCAAATTAAAGAAAGTGGTACCTCTGTATCAACATTCAATAAAGAAGTAGACGCTAACGAAGCATTCTTTAAAAACGAAATGTTTATTCGTGGTGTTTATAATAATCATATTACTTCAATTTATGTTGAAAGAGATACTGATGATGAAATCGATGCAATTGTTAAAGCTTTAGTCGCAAATGCATCAGTTACTGAATCTAAGGATCCATATTATATTTATGAAGGTGATTCTGAATATCCTGAAATTGCTAGTCGTGAAAATGATTATGATAAATATAATCAAGGAGACTTTATTAGCATTTGCAATAAAATCGAAGATTTTTTAAGAGAAAAATCAGAACTAATTACAAATACATCTGCGGCGATAGAGGTAGGAAAAAAGGAAGTATCAATTGTTAACTCAAACAACCTTAATGTTTCAAGAAAGAATGAATATGGATATTTATCACTTTCCATTGTAGTTGCTAAAGATGGTAAATCTTTAAATAATTATTATGGAAAATATATAGATAAGTTTAGTGATATTGACTATAATGATATTGAGGAAAAGTTAGTAAATAGAACAATTGCATCGCTAGGCGCTTCATCTATTGAATCAGGTTCATATCCTGTTGTATTTGAAGCCCCTATGGCCGCAAGCCTAATAAGCTGTTTTATGTCCATGTTTTATGCTGATAATGTAACGAAAAAATTATCGTTATTATGCGATAAAGTGGACACAAAGGTATTTGGCGATAATATTACCTTTATAGATGATCCATTTTGTAAGGAATCTTTCAATCAGCTATCTTTTGATGATGAAGGTGTAAGTACGTCTCAAACAAAACTCGTAGATTGTGGTGTGCTTAAGAGTTATTTAAATAGTTTATCAACTGCAAAAATGTTAAATTCAAAGCCAACCGGCAATGGTTTTAAGAATAATGCAGGAAAAGTATGCGTTGGACCAACTAATTTATGTTTAACTAGTGGGGAAAAGAGCTTTAATGAAATGATAGCGACAATTGAAGAAGGTGTTTTGATTACAAAATTGATGGGCCAACATGCTGGTGTTAACCCAGTATCAGGATCATTCAACCTTCAATCAAGTGGATTTTTAATTAAAAATGGTAAGATTGATCGACCTTTAACATTAATTATTGTTTCAGGGAACATCATGGATTTATTAAATAATGTTGTAGAGATTTCGTCTGATTTTGATGTGTATGGAAGAGTAGGTACTGGATCAATATTCGTTAAGAATCTTGCAATATCTGGAAAATAAAAAGGAGTATGCCATTTATGACTAGCTCCTTAAATTTTGCAAGATATTAAATCTAAAATCAAATGTATCATTTAAGATAAAGTTGGTTATAACTTTAGGTGTTTTTCCCTTTTTCTTCCTCTTATTCCAAGAAAAAGAATAAGGATAAATGCGGCGATTCCCCCAATAATCGCTCCTACTATCTGAGGAGTTGTTGTAAAGAAGGCTTGGTTATCAATCACGCAATTTTTAACTACAATTATTGGTGCGGCTAGAATAAATGCAAATGATGCAAAATTTGTTTGATCTTTGTATTTATAAATAAATTTTTTAATAAGCTTAGAAAAAAAGAATACTCCAATAAAATATCCTAAGATATATATTCCCATTATTTCTAAATTTGGCAAAAATGTTTCAAAGTAACCTGATGAACCAAATGAGAGTAGTGATGTTAACATATTCATGAATGAATAATATATTCCTAAGGATAAGAATACTATTGCAAAATCTATACCTGGAATTATAAAGGTTGCGGATGTTATTATACCAATAAAAAACATTCTGACTAAATACCAAATATCTGGGTTTTTGGGAAATTCTACCTCGGCGCCACTTTTGAAGGAAAAATTTAGTAAGATTAGGCCACAGGTCAATATTGTTAAAATAATCCAGCAACTAGGTTTTTTTAAACCTCCTTTTAGCTTGATTATTAAATCTGGCATTGACCCTATAATCATACCTAAAATGATGAATGTTGTGACTAAAGGGAAATTATTGAATAAAATGGTTACTGAGAATGCAGCCATTGCTGATCCTATCATATATCCTAAGATATAGGACAGGACAAATAATAAATTATATTTACTTTTAAAAATATTACTTATAGCCTCCACAACTACTACATACATCCCAAGTATTATAGCAATTGTGGATGCGGACAAGCCTGGAATTCCCATACTTACTAGGCCAAGTAAAATACCTTTAAGCAAGGTAAGAAGGTAATCTTTTTTATGTAAGTTATTTAAATTCATAATAGACCTCGCATTCTTTAGAGAGATTATATCATTTTTTATTCTAAAATCAATGGTATAAATTTCGAATAAAAATGTGAATAGTGTTTGTAAGGATTATTTTGTTTTTTATGTTGTACTCATAAATTAAATATTTAAATAAGGAGAGGGTATAATCATAGGTACAATATGGTTATACAATATACGTATATGTTATTCGGAAAGTATATAAATAAGTATTATAAAAAATACTTTCTTTTCTATTTGATTGGCGTATTATGCCTTATTGGTGTTGATTATTTACACTTATATATTCCGCAGTTTTTAGGACAAATTGTCGGTATGTTTGATACAGATAACTCTGTAAATATGGATCAGCTGACATCTATAATTTTAGCATTAATAGGTGTTGCAGTTGGTGTATGTATAGGAAGAGTTGTTTGGCGTCTTTCACTATTTAATGCTTCAAAAAGGGTAGAAGCTGATATTAGAAAAGAAATGTTTTTGAAATCTGAGAGATTATCTCAAAGATATTATCACGAGAATAAGGTTGGAACCATTATGAGTTGGTGTACAACCGATGTTGAAGAAATACAAGAATTTTTGGGTTGGGGTAGTGTTATGCTTGTTGATGCTGTATTCCAATCTGTATTTGTAATTTATAAAATGATTAAGTTAGACTGGGTATTATCAATTATTGCGTTTATCCCAATGCTATTAATCATTGTTTGGGGTGGATTAGTTGAAAAATTCATGGATAAAAAGTGGACAAAGCGTCAAAAGTTATTCGATGATTTATATGATTATTCCCAAGAATCATTTACAGGAATAAGAGTAATAAAAGCTTTTGTTAAAGAAACCCAACAAATTCATGAATTTGCTAAAATTGCCAAAAAGAATAAAGATATTAAATTGGATTTTACAAGAACATCAGTACTGTTTGATGTAATAATTGAAATAATTATTACATTAATATTAAGCTTGATTTTAGGACTTGGTGGTTGGTTTGTATATTGCTGTGTGACAAATAATCCAGTATTGATTTTTGGACATACTATAAATTTAAATGCTGCTAAACTAATTACATTTATTGGTTATTTTGATTTGTTAGTTTGGCCATTAATGGCACTTGGTCAAATAGTAACTATGCGTGGAAGAGCTAAGGCATCATATAAACGTATTGCCCATTTCTTGGATGAACAAGAAGAAATAAAGAATCCAGAAAATGCTGTTGTACTTGAAAATGTTAAGGGGAAAATTACATTTAACAACTATAATTTTTCATATCCTGATTCTACAATTAGTTCGTTAAAAAATGTATCCTTTACAATTGAACCAGGAGAAACAGTGGGTATAATTGGTAAAATTGGCTCTGGGAAAACAACATTAGTAAATTCTTTATTAAGACTATATAATGTTTCAGATAATTCAATTTTAATCGATGATGTAGATATTATGAAATGTGATATTAAATCACTACGAGATTGTATTGCATATGTTCCTCAGGATAATTTCTTATTTAGTGATAAGATTAGGAATAATATTGCATTTTCCAACAGACAAATTGAATTTAAAAAGATAAAGAATGCTGCAAAATTTGCTGATGTTGATGATAATATTGCAGGCTTTAAGGATGGATATGATACATTATCTGGGGAAAGAGGTGTATCACTATCTGGTGGCCAAAAACAAAGAATAAGCATTGCAAGAGCTTATTTAAAAGATGCACCTATTATGATTATGGATGATTCTGTATCAGCTGTAGATGTTAAGACTGAGGAAACAATATTAAAAAATATCAAAGAAAACCGTAGGGGAAAGACAACTATTGTTATTGCTTCACGAGTTTCAACTGTTTCACATCTTAATAAGATTCTTGTATTAAATGAAGGTCAAGTTGAAGCTTTCGATACACCACAAAATTTATTAAAGATATCACCAACCTATCAAAATATGGTTAGGCTTCAAACACTTGAAGCTGAGCTTGAAAGGGGTGATTTCTAATGGATGAGGAGTTAGAGATATTAAAAGGTGATAAGAAATTACCTTTAGGATTAATGTTAAAGCGAACAATGAAATATATTAAGCCCGAACTATGGCGTTTTATTCTGGCATTTATTCTAATAATTTTTAATGTTGCACTTGATGTTATTCTTCCCTTATTTATTAGTGAAATAACTAATAATTTAGCAAGCCCGGATATTAGATTTAGATACATTTTAACACTTTCATTATCATATTTTGGAATTTGTATTTTTAATCAAATAATCTTGTACTTTGAATCAATGATTCTTCAGGTTGCAGGACAAAACATAATTTACAACCTAAGAATGGAAGTATTTACACATATTGAGCGGATGAGTCAAAATCAATTTGATGAAATGCCAGTGGGTTCTTTAGTTACTCGCGTTGCATCATATACAGCTTCGATGTCTGATTTATTTACAGGTGTTTTAGTTAATTTATTAAGAAACATATTATCAGTAGTTGGCGTATATTCGATAATGATAGTGATTTCTTGGAAATTATCGCTTTTGTTACTAGGGTTTGTGGTAGTAATAGCTATCTCATCCTATATATTTGGTAAAGTTGTTGGGAAGGTATTTAGAAATGAAAGAAGATATATTTCTGAATTGAATACATACCTTAACGAAAATATTTCTGGAATGAAAATTATCCAAATTTTTAATCAAGAAAAGTTTAAAGAAATTGAATTTGATGAAAAAAACGAGAATTTAAGAAAAGCTAGATATAAGGTAACTATTGCATTTGCAATTTATCGTCCATTTATTTCTCTTTTGCAAATATTTGCGACGGCAGTAGTGTTCTTTATGGGCGTTAAAATTGGCTTGAATGCTGGTGAAATAGTTGCTTTCTATTTATATATTTCTAGATTCTTCCAGCCTATTCAAAATATTTCAGACCAATTAAATAATTTACAAAAGGCATTAACTGCATCAGAAAGATTATTTAATTTGCTTGATGTACCAGCGATGGTAGTAGACAAAGATGATGCTATAGAGATATCTAGCTTTAAAGGTAAGATTGAATTTAAGAACGTTTGGTTTGCTTATAAGAATGATGAGTGGATTTTAAAGGATGTATCGTTTGTTATTAATCCAGGACAAACAGCTGCATTTGTAGGTGCAACAGGTGCAGGCAAGACCACAATATTAGGACTTATTGTTAGAAATTATGACATCCAAAAGGGTAAAATATTAATCGATGATATTGATATTACACATATTAAAATTGAATCATTACGTAAAGCTATAGGTCAAATGCTTCAGGATGTCTTCTTATTTACTGGTAGTATAAAGAGTAATATTACTTTAAATGATCCATCTTATACTGATGAAGAGGTGAAAGAGGCATGTGACTACGTTAATGCTTCATGGTTTATTGATAAACTTCCAAATAAGCTCGATGAGGCTGTAATTGAACGAGGAGAAAATTTCTCTCAAGGACAACGTCAATTACTATCTTTTGCAAGAACTGTTTTAAGTAAGCCTCAAATTTTAATTCTTGATGAGGCTACATCTAATATAGACACAGAAACAGAAGTACTAATTCAAGACTCACTTGAAAAAATGAAAAATATTGGTACAATGCTAGTTGTTGCGCATAGATTGTCAACGATTCAACATGCAGATAAAATAATATGTTTGTCACATGGTGAAATTGTAGAGAGTGGAAATCATCAAGAGCTTTTAAAGAATAAAGGATATTACTATAAATTATATCAATTACAATTTGAAGAAAGATAATTTAAAGTGGATTAATTTCCACTTTTTCCTTTTTATTTGTATTGTAAATAAAACAAGTTTGAGATAAAATATGGATAGCGTATTTTGGTTGGTGATAAAATGAAGTATAAAAAGATAATACAAACTTTAGATGAAACTTCTAATTATAAAAAAGTATTAACTAAATATGATAAAAAAGTCAGTAAAGAAAGCTATGAAGCTAGATATAAAAGATTAAAGCCATATCTTGATGAAAGAAAAAGAAGACAAAAAGCTATTACTAAGGCTCGTCATCGTAGGCTGAATGAAGCTCCACATTTGTCTATACTTGAGGAGATTGGAAACTCAGTAACTCATGGTGTTGGTGCAATATTGGCTGTTGTTGGCTTAATAGTATTATTAATTAAATCTGACACTCCTTTACAAATTACGGGTGCGATTTTTTATGGGATTTCAATGATTTTTATGATGACTATGAGCTCACTATATCATTCATTCAAATGGGGAATTAGAGCTAAGAGATTATGGAGAAGATTTGATTACTCATCGATATATTTGCTTATTGGAGGAACATTCTCTCCAATTTTACTTGTAAATTTACACGAGCACTTTCCAACACTAAGTATAGTATGGTTTTGTATAATGTGGGGTTTAATTTTGATAGGAATTACATTTGTTTGTATTTTTGGACCTGGTCGTCTTAAATGGCTTCATTTTCCACTATACTTTCTAATAGGCTGGTCTGGTCTTATGATTATACCTTATTGGATTAAGTATTATTTACCATTATTTTTTTGGATACTTGGTGGGGGAATTGTCTATACACTTGGTATGATTCCTTTTGCAAAAAGAGGAGTAAAGGGAGCCCATTTTATTTGGCATTTCTTTGTTTTAGCAGGTGCGGCCACCCACTTTATCGCAATAATGCTATACATTTATTGATTTCATTTCAGATATTTTTGAATCTTTAATTAAATAAATACCACACACTATTTCATGTGCTATTATGGGATAGATGGTAAACCGCTCAAATATACCTATAATTTGCTTTGGTAAAATAAGGCAAAATAGTCCTGCAATTAGTCCACTTATTCCGATAATTCTAAATATAACGGTATTTCTTTTATCACTAAAAGACATTACAATTGGTAATATATTTCCAAATAAAAATACAATTGATGTAGATACATAATGCATAAAGGCAGGATATGTTGATGAATGGAAAAAACCTACAAGAACTGTTCCTATTCCTGTTAATGTAGACATAATAAGACAAATGGGAATTAACTTTGGCATAATTATTTTTATGATATAATAGCTTATTCCGATAAAGTATACTATCCCATTAATTATTAAAATTGAGTTAAAAACCTGTGATAAGGGTGAAAAGTTTGATTCTATTCCTCTATATTTCTCACCTAAAGGTGTAGAAAGCTCAGAAATTGTATGAAAATAACCTCTGATTGAAGATTTAGATGATAGAATTGAAACCAATTCAAGCGCTACATATGATACACTTGATATGATTAATAAGGTTGCAGGAATTAGATTTGTTTTTTTCATAAGCTCACCTTTTTTTAGGTTGGCTTATTTTTAAAAAAATATAATAAAAAAATAAAATATTTAAAGGAGTATTTTTATGAACGATTTTTATGTTTGTGATTATAAGAAAAATGGCATTTCAGATACTGAATGCATTAATAATGCAATAATAGACTGTAATAGTCACGGCGGTGGAAGAGTAATTATTAAGAGCTATGAAAGATATGAGGCTGGATTAATAAATTTATTGTCAAATGTTGAACTTCATATTGAAAAACTTGGCTTTTTGTATATGACAAGTAATTTAGATGAACTAACTGTGATTAAGCAAAATACAATAAATAAGGTAAATGTACCAACATATGAAAACTGTGATTACACAGGACAACCAACTCAAGCTTTTATAAAGGCTTTAAATGCTGAAAATATATCTATAACAGGCGAAGGCGTTATTGATGGTAATGAAGAGATTTTCTATGGTATAAAAAATAAATGGTTTATTGATGGGACGTATTACCCTCGTGTTCCTTTGATATTCTTAGAAAACTGTGAAAAAGTAAGAATTAATAATATCACATTTAGAAGAAGTGCCTTTTGGACAACACATATAATAGGATGTAGAAATGTAATAATAGATGGTTTAAAGGTATTTAATAATTTAAAGATGGCAAACTGTGATGGAATAGATGTAGATGCCAGTCAAAATATAATTATTAAGAACTGTTACATTGAGGCCGCTGATGATGCGATAGTGTTAAAAACTACTAAATACGGTAGTCGTTATGGTGATTGCAAAGATGTAGAGGTTAATGATTGTACTTT
>CAMEKY010000007.1 GCA_945921565.1 uncultured Clostridium sp.
ATAAACTAATAATGCAATGTTTGCACTTCTGTTTGGATCGTATTCAATTGTTGCAACTTTTGCAGGAATACCATCCTTATTACGCTTGAAATCAATAACACGGTATTTTCTCTTAACGCCGCCACCTTGATGACGAACTGTTACATGACCAGTGTTATTACGTCCACCTTTAGACTTGATTGGAGCTAAAAGTGACTTCTCAGGAGTTGATGTAGTAATTTCTTCATATGTCGAAACTGACATATTACGTCTACCATTTGATGTAGCCTTATATACTCTAATAGCCATTAGAATTGCCTCCTATAATTATAATTCAAATGCGTCAATCTTATTACCTTCAGCTAATTTGCAGATTGCCTTCTTATATCCAGCAGTCTTTCCTGCATATTGGCCAACTCTTTTGTTCTTTGGTAATACAGTGATTGTAGCAACGCTTAAAACCTTAACATTGAATAAAGCTTCTACAGCGTTCTTAATTTCGATTTTGTTTGCGTCCTTTGCAACCTTAAAAGTATACTTGTTGAATTGTTCCTTTAATTGCATTGACTTTTCAGTGATAATTGGTTCTTTAATGATATCATAAAATTTTAATTCCATATTATGCTAGAACCTCCTCGAAATATTGTTTAGCAGCCTCAGTCATAACTAATTTGTCATAACATAAAATGTCATAAACGCTTGAATGATCTGCTGGGCAAACGAATACGTTTGGTAAGTTTCTTGCTGAAAGAACTACTTCTTCAGTTAAATCAGAAACGATAACCATAACCTTTCCTTCTACCTTGATATTGTTTAAGAACTCAACAAAGTTCTTTGTTTTAATTGATTCAAACTTTAAGTCATCAATTAATGTAAATTTGTTTTCTTGTACTTTATATGATAAAGCTGACTTTAAGCCTAATTGACGTACCTTCTTGTTAACCTTAACAGCGTAGCTTCTTGGAGTAGGTCCAAATACTGTACCTCCACCTCTCCATTGAGGAGCACGGATTGATCCTTGACGAGCACGTCCAGTTCCCTTTTGGCTCCAAGGCTTCTTACCACCACCACGAACTTCAGTACGGTTTAAAGTATCATGAGTACCTTGACGCATAGCAGCTCTTTGAGCGTTTACAACATCATAAATTACTTGTTGATTAGGTACAATGCCGAATACTTCTTCGTTTAGTTCAACTGTCTTTAAAGTTTTTCCAGCTTGATTTAATAATGCAATGCTAAGCATAATAAATCTCCTTTCTACTAATAATTAATTATTTGCAAGACTTAACTGCTGTTTTAATTTCAACTAGACCAGATTTAGGACCTGGAACATTTCCTCTAATTAAAATTAATTGTCTTTCAGCGTCAACTAATGCAATTGTTAAGTTTTGAAGAGTAACTGTTTCGTGACCCATATGTCCTGGCATCTTCTTACCCTTCATATTACCTTTAATAGGTCCCATTGAACCAACGATTCTGTGTGCACCTGAACCGTGACCCATAGGTCCACGATGATGATTATAACGTTTGATAGTACCTTGGAATCCTTTTCCTTTTGAAGTACCAGTAACGTCTACAACTTCACCAGCTGTAAAAATATCACATTTAATCTCTTGACCAACGTTATAAGAAGCTAGCTCGTTTTCGCCACATTGTACAGAAAAACGAATTTCCTTAATGAAGCGCTTAGGAGCAGTTTCAGCCTTAGCAACATGTCCCATTTCAGGCTTGTTTGATAAGCTTTCACGTTTGTCTTCGTAACCAACTTGAGTTGCTACATATCCATCGTTTTCAACAGTCTTTTGTTGAAGAACAACGTTTTGTGAACAATCAATGACAGTTACAGGGATAAGATTTCCCTCTGCATCGAAAATTTGAGTCATACCCAATTTTCTACCTAAGATTCCCTTAGCCATGAGTTTACACCTTTCTTTCTAATAGTATAATTACTTCTTTAATACGATATCTACACCAGAAGGTAGATCAATGTGCATTAAAGCGTCCATAGTTTGTGGAGTTGGGTCCACAATCTCGATTAATCTCTTATGAGTTCTTCTTTCAAATTGCTCACGTGAATCCTTGTTAACGTGAGGAGAACGTAAGATAGTGAAGATTTCCTTTTCTGTTGGAAGAGGAATTGGTCCATTAATTGTTGAACCTGTCTTCTTAACACTGTCAACGATCTTCTTTGCAGATTGATCTAACAATCTGTGATCATAAGATTTTAAACGAATTCTAATTTTTTCTTTTGCCATTTTAATAACTCCTTTCGCCTATAATCCAATGTATAGACTTGCTCCATGGAAAAACCCTCAACATCTAATGACAACGCTTAACGGTGTATCGGCAACCTTCCACTTCACAGCCAACCCATTTCCTGAGTCTTTTTAATTTTAACACAACTTTCAATCTATTGCAAGAGTTAATTTTAATTTTTTTTGCATAATTTTAATTTTTTTTGCATAAGAAAAGCCACCCAAAACGGATGGCTTAATTATATCTATTCAGACACTACTTCTACTTCTTTAACTTCAGTTTTTTTTACAAGTGAGTTAGCAAAGTAAACAATTAATGAAGCGTATGTTGCAATATTTGAAAATATCATATGTTCAAGACCTAGATAAGTATCATTCAAAGTTTCTGATGTAGAAGGAAGTGTAGTTCTTAATCCGGCAACACCTGATACAATTGCATAATTTCCGTAAATATTTAACGCAAGTAATACTATAGCCGTAATAGCTGCCCATTTTTTTCCTTTAAACGCAAATACTAACGAAACTACAAGGAAGCCTGTAACTAATATACTTAATACTGATTTATCTTGGCTTTCACCACCATTAGATAAAGCCGAACCCACAAAGCCTAATGTAAGGCTTGTAGTAACAAATAATATTAAAGTCGGTATAAGAACAACCATTGTGCTTTTTTTCTTAAGATAACAAACTAAAACTAATGCTATATATATTATTATACCCACACAAAAGAAAATGTTATTAAATCTAAATGGTGCTTTAACCTCTTCTTCAAATAAGCCATATCCATAGCATGATGCAGCAAAAGCTAAAACTGCTACAATAACAGATGCAATTATAAATCCACGCCCACTATTTTTTTTCATTCTGATTTCTCCTCTTTTCCTAAACAAATTGTACTAGCTAGTGCTAAAGTAAATGTCACATCTCCTAATGAAGCAGCATTTGACCACATACTAGCAAATGCTAAAGCAGTTAGAATTGATAAAAATACTAGTAGGCACATATTGTATTTTTTATTTTTTATAGCTAGTGCATAAAAAACAATTGTAACTATAACAATAGCAAATGGAATCAAACTTTTGTATGAGTTAGTTTGATAAAATGTGTAGAAGCAAGAAACTGCTTGACCTAATAAATACAAAAGAATTGGTAATTTATTTTCATTTAAACCTAACTTATTTTTGGTTGTATTAACAATCAATAAAATTGCACTTGCAATGGTCAAACCCGTGCATAAAATTAAAACCACTACAGTTTGAATTACATCACTTGAGCTTAGATTTCCAATGTCAAGTAATTCAGCAACTGCTATTCCAGCAAAAGCTAAGGTTATAGCCGAAAGAATAATTAAAAGTTTATTCATTCTTATAGATGTATTTTCCTTCATACTTTTCCTCCTTTGCTTATAGTATAGCACCGGCTATATACTGCTTCAATTTATATTTGCTATTTTTAGACATTTTTTGCTAAAAATTCTATATACTGATATATAAAGTATTAGCCTACCGCATTAAACGATAGGCTTTGTTATTATGCTATTTGAATTACAAAATTATCTATTGAATAATTTCTTGATGATGAACCTGCTGTTTGTAGCATTATTCCGTCGAAGCATTCAAGCATGAATCCTTCCACTGTCATTGAAGTACCATTGATAGTAATTGAAGCTGCACCAGCATCAAGGTCAAGTAATAATTCTACTGTAAATGTTGTATTGGCTTTATACGTTACTAAAGTACTACCATAAACCTCTTGGCCATTAGAATCATAATAGTAATATGTTAATTTCTTATCAGGATTTGTTCTAACACTTAAATCTTTACCATCCCCCAAGAAATGAAGCATTGACCATTTACCACTTAATGGACAAGTTATATCTAAACTTATCTTTACCTTACCAGTGGTTATTGCCGTTCCTAATTTATAATAGCCATATGTAGTTACTGTACTATGGTCATATATATTTAAAACTCCATTGGCTACATTAAGATTATTAACTTTAGAATCAATATCAGATCCGCCACAATCATAATAGAACGCATCTGTTACTGGTTGAGTACCTATTGTAGCAGTATTACTGAAATCCTCACTTACTATTTTAGTCCATACTTCTTCAGTTACCTCATTCCATTTTGCATATAATACTAAATTAGAATTTACTGGAGTCGATAAATCAAATAAAGTTGTTAAGGCTTCATCTTTATACCAACCATCTAATGTATAACCTTCTCTTTGAAGATTTAAAGATGTAGATATGATTCCACCCTCAAGAATCGATTCATTTTCAAGGTTTATATCACAATTTGTGTGAAATACAACTGTATAAGTAACTGTCGTTGGTGCTACTGTCGTAGATACACTTGTTACTGGTACTGTCGTTGGTGCTACTGTCGTAGGTGTACTTGTAGCTGGTACTGTTGTTGATGCTACTGTCGTTGATGTAGACTCAATACTAGAGGTAGTATTGTTAGTTGGTTTTTGAATCCCTCTACATGATACAGCTGATATACCCAACAAAAATGCACTTGCTAATATCATTAATCTTTTCTTTTTCATTTTCTTACCTCACAATATAATTTGATTATAGTATTTTTTTAATAATAAATAGGAGAATAAAGAAAACGGATGAAAAAATCATCCGTCACTTAATATTTAAACATTTCTTTATTGCAACATTTACTGATTTAGCATTTGATGTGGAAACACTAAACTCTCTAAACCCTATTTCATACAATTTACTAGAAATCTCTGGAATACCTGCTATTTCACCACATATTGATAATTCTATATTATACGTTTTGCAATGCTCAACTACCTTTTTTAGATTAAGCACCAAATCATCTAAATACTTTTCATAATTAGTTAGTTCATTACGATTAAGATTATATAGTTCACTAGTCAAATCATTTGTTCCAATTGACATAAAATCAATATCCTTAAAATCATCTAAATGTTCTAGAGCTTGCTTAGTCTCTAACATCATTCCAATTTTAACATAGCTATCATTTAATGACTCTCTTTTAATCTTTAATGTCCAATCTCTTAAATACTTAAACTCCTCAATAGATTCAATCATCGGAAACATAATCTTTATATTTGAATACTTGTTTGCATTCATTATAGCTCTTACTTGGTCAGCAAATAACATACGATTGTTCTTATAATTATCTATTCCTTTACGTGAAACATTAAGATATGGTAATTGTTTATCGTCCCCTATATCAAATGTTCTAAATGTAACACATTTGCCGTTTAGTGAATCAATAGCTTCACTATATATTTCATATTGCTCTTCATATGATAATGGACGATTTAGATTCATAAAAATAAACTCTGTTCTATAAAGTCCTACACCATACATATTGTATTCCATTACCTTTTTTATATCATCGTTATTACTAACGTTCGCCATTATCTTTATTTTATATTTTGAAAAATCATCTATTTTCCTATTTTCTTTAATTTCTTTCTTTATGTTATGATATTCACTTATAATCTCTTCAGAAGCTCCAACGTACATGCATTTTAGCCTCGAATCAATCACAATATTCTCTCCATCATTTATTTTTGCATCGGAAAGAATATACGGAATTTCTCTTGCCTTGCATAATATAGCCCCATGACTTGTAGGTCCACCATTCCTTGAAATTACTCCGGCAACATTATGCTTATATTCCATTAATAGTGATGGATAAAGCTCATCACACACTAATATTATTTTATCCGCATCAACATCCTTAAAATAATTCTGATTCAAGTGCTGAAGTACTCTATTTCTAATATCTTTAAAATCTAAATCTCGCTCTTGAAGATAAAAAGAATCTGCACTTTCAAACTGCTTGATGTACTTAGATATAACTTCATCAAATGCTTTTTCTGCAAAATATCTTTTGGATTCAATCAACTCATCAACCTGTGTATAAAGAGTTGGATCCTTTAAAATCATAATATGAACATTAATAAAATCCTCATCTTGATACATTTCGCTACTTTGTAATTTGACTAAGTCATCAATAACCTGACTGGTTGCCTTTTTAAAGCGTTGCTGTTCTAAAATGGTATTAGAGCATAGGCTATCCTTTATTATAAAGTTATGATGAACATTAATAGCCTTCCCATATGCAATCCCCTCAGAAATAGCTTCTATTTGATATGTTTGCAAAATACCACATCCTTCGACACTATCTTAGCATAACATTAATACTTTTTCTTTATGAAAACGTTTAAACAATATTATTTATTTAGAATGTAATATACTCTAATACGTTTAAATTTAGTTTTTTACAGAACTCTTTAACAAGATCAATATCAGATGAATCTAAATCTTCTGGATTATGAGCATCCACTCCAATCACAATCTTTAAATCCTTATATGTCGATGCAATGCACCAGAACTCATATGATGGATATAGCCATTCTATCGAATCATACTTTTTACTGTTCTTAAGTCCATTAACATTTACCTCTAAATAGCAATCATACTTAATCGCAGCCTCAATAATTCTTTTTGATGCTTCTTCACATACCTCATCAAATACCCTTTTTCCATATTTATTCTTATATCCAAACATGAATAAGTCTGGATGAACTAAAGTTTTAAATAAGCCTGTAGACATCCCTTTTATTGCAACATCCGCATAATCTAAAATATTCTTGTGATTAATATTCCAATAGCTATTAATTATATTTCCGTTTTTATCCTTAAAGAAATGGAGCCCTAAATTCATATAATCCAAATGGCTAAGTAGTTCTTTATAAAAAGGCTCCTCACCTTCAATATATTCTATCTCAAGGCCTTTATATATCTTAATTTTATCTTTATATTTATTTTTAGCTTCTTCAAGCTGTGGTAAATAAACATTGTAAAACACATCTAAGCTCATATTTCGATAGCTTAGGGTTTCAAGAAATAATTCTTTGGACATGAACCTCGCAAGAACCGGACCATGATCTGATAGGCCAAGTTCATCCATACCCAAATTTATAGCCTTTTCTACATAATCTTTTATATCACCTACTGCGTGATTACATAATCTATTATGTGTATGATAATTACTTTTTAAATGTCCCATTTTTCATCATTCCTTTTCTCGGGATATCATTATATAACTTTTTCTTAAAACATGCAAATAAAAAGGAATAGACTTTTTCTATTTTATCCATAAAAAGACAATATAGAATATCTATTCCTAAATAATTAATTTTTAGACATTATATCTCTTGGAGTTCTCATTGAGATTGTAGATGTTGTCTCATCAAAAATCCATGTGTTGTCAAGGTCTAGACCAACTCTTGCATAGAAGAATCCTCTTGTTAGATAATCTTCTGCAAATGTTTCATATTCTGTTGAGAATTGTGAATCACAGAATAAACCATAATTGTTAATGAAGACAACTTTTCCTGCACCCTTTGTTACACGACCCCATACTGGGCTATCATTCTTACCTGCCATAGCCGCAATACCATCAAGAAGTACACCCTTTAAAAGAATTGTACAATTTGAAGCACATGATGTAATTGTGATATTTCCAGCACCATTATCGCATCCTGCAAAAACACCACCAGAATAATCTTTATTTGTCATAACTTGACCATCAAATACACAGTGTCTTAAGCTCATTGAATAAGAAGCAAATTCATTCTTATTACGTCCAATGATACCACCAATATATCCACCGGCATCTTTTCCATTACCAATAACTGCCTTAACATAAATATCCTCAGCTATTAATGATACATATGATTCTGCTGTATCCTTTTGAAGGTTACCAACAATACCACCGCAATATTTATTTGATACATAAATCATTGAAGGTTCATCGTTAACTAAGCTTACCTTTGTAATGTAATTTGCATTTCCTGTTATTTGACCTACTAGTCCACCTGCACCAGTATGAGCATTAACAGCAATATTATGAAGTGATACATTATGGATATATCCACCACACATTTGACCAATAATACCTGCTAAAGATGCAACACCTTCTGCGCCATTGATTGTAATATTTTCAAATGAGACATTCATAATAGTACCTTTCTTTAGACTATATATGATAGCAGCATCCTTCTTTTCTTTACCTTCAATTGTAATATTCTTAATTGTATATCCATTACCGTTGAATAATCCACCAAATGATTGAGTAGATGTTGTCCAGTTATAGCCTGCAAAATCAAGATCATTTTGAAGTAAATAAATTACAGTTGATGAAGTGGAACCAGTTACTAATTCATGGAATTCATCCTTAGTAGTAATGTTTTGAATTGTAATTTGCTTAGAATATACAGTTGGATTATCAATAGAATTCTTCTTATTATTTACACATACGTGTACATAATATTCACTATTATTAGGCATGTTATAAATCGCATCTAAGCTTTCGTCTGTAATATCATATGATTTACCCTTAGCAACAATATCAGCTGATGTCTCAGTTTCATTTGTAGATGTATAAACATATAAATTACCTAAAATGTTAGTAAAGTTTGCAGAAACCTGAATACCATCACGACAAACATTAAAGTCTACCTCTGGATTATTTTGCTCATCTTTAGCAATATCAATTTCGGCTTCCTCAGATACAACATATGCAAAGCATGAAGCATCAAACTGCTCAGAGCTAATTAAAGAAGTAATTGTATAATTAATTTTGTAAACTCCAGGTAATGAAGTATAAACCTTAGAAATACTATAATAATTACCAGTTGCAAAATCAGCTGAAGAGTTTGCAAAGAAAATACTGTTTTCAACTAAATAATCTGTACCCTCAATTAATTTCTCACCTGAATATGATGAAGCGTTTAATACACTAACATTTGGTAAACTAAATTCTGAGAATTGAGTTAAGATATATCTATCTTCAATTCCTGAAACATCACCAATTTCTAAGACATTACGCTTAACATTTAAATTAAATTGTTTAATTACGCTTTCACCATTTAATGAAATAGTCGCAGTTAATGTAACCATTTGATCTTGTTCTCTATCACGGTGAATTATACCTTCAATATATGAAACACCTGATACAGAAGTAATTGTTTCAAATTCGTTTGGATTGTTCTTCTTTGGACGTCCACATTCAATGATTGTATCGTTTGTAGATGACCAAGTGATTGTACATCCATTTACAATCGTTAATAAATATACATCTTGATAAACTGCATTAGGATTACACATAATTTCAAGAACATCCTTTGCCTCTTGAAGGGCAATTTGAGTTTCTGAAAGTTGTGTATTAGTAAAATCTGTTAATCCATAATGAGCATATTGATCCCAGCTTGTATAATTTAATTTACAACCGATTTGACTTCCTTCACAGTAAGTCAATAGCTTAGGATCTACTACATCAAGCATATCACCCATATTAACCGAACCATCGGCATTTCTTAAAGCTGTATGAAGAGTTCTATTTCCATTTGGATTATATTGGAAGTTGACAGATTTAAATACAGCATCAGACATATCATTGTAAGCAGTACCTAATTTTTCTGCTACATATGATGAAGCATCCTTATAATCTGTAAATGCATAATACTTATTACGTCCTAAATTGAAAATTGAATATCCAGCAGATCCACGATAAGCATCTGAATTATTATAACCAATTAAAGGATCTGTTTGATTTGTCATATATGATAATAAACCATAATAGTTATTATATGATTTTTCATCTCTTGCTAAGTCAAAGTTATTTGAAGTGTTACTATTAGCCTCAACCTCTCCTGTTTCAGGATTAGGTGTAACAGAGTTATTGTATGCAGTACAGTTTCTTAGTGATAAAACACCTGGGTTTGAGTTATCAGAAAATCCGTGTAGCTTATTATTAAATGATACACAGTTTTCTGTAATAACATTACCTTCCATAACAGAACCACCTAGCTTAAATCCAATTCCGTCTCCATCACGAGTTGTATAAGCTAAGTTTGTTTGTTTTGCAAGCATTTTTGCAGTTGTAGTAATTGTAGTAGCACCATATTTGTCTAGATCACTATCATCAGGGGTTGCAGTCTTATCTAACAACCATCCATTTTCAAATGAAACACAGTTCATAATTACTGTAGTACCTACATTTCCAGAATCTGATTTAGCATATAAATCCCAACCATCATCTGAATTACGATATGCAATACATCCGTCGAATACGTTTCCTTCACCACATGTTAATTTAGCCGCAAAGCCATCGGCATTTTCACCATATGATTGATAGTCATAGTTGTTATATGATGTACAGTTTTTGATTAAATTGTTATGAGGCCAATCTTTGACATTGGTTTGTAAAGAATCAGCACGACCAATTTGTAATCCTGTATCTTGATTTTCATGGAATGTACAATTTTCTACTATATTGTAAGATCCAGCAATATAAACACCATTATCACCAGCACCCATTACATCAAGTCCATAAAGGTACCAATAATCCGCATTAATTTGAATTCCTCTTGATGTAGATGCGATAGGTTGATTAGAAAAATCTATAACAACTTCTTCGTTGTTGTATGCAACAACAGAAATCATTTTGCCTGCTTGGCCACTTCTAGTAGCATCAATTAAGATACGATTATCTAATTCATATTTACCACTTAACAAATATAGCGTTTGACCTGGCTGAACAGTATTAAATGCTGTTCTAATGTCGTAAGGGGATTCCTTTTTTCCGCTATTATCTGAGCTACCATTTACAGATGCGTAAATTGATGTTGTATCTACACTAGGTGTTGTTGTAACAGCTGGAGTTGTAGGAACTACAGTTGTTGATGGTAAAACTGTTGAGCTTGGAGCACTTGTTGTAGGGGATGAAGTAGTAGGAACTTCTGTTGTTGGTGCAACAATGGTAGTAGGATTATCATTAGATGTACATGATGTTACTAATAAAGCAGCAAGAGCTGATATGCTTAATGCTGATAGAAATTTAATTCTTTTAGTCTTTTTCATAATAATCCTCCTATTCGAATGTACCTATGTAGAATATATTCAAGCCACCCTCAGACCATAAATAATATGTTCCGCTTGATAAGCCTGAAATCATATATCTAGTAACTTCACTTGGTGCAATGTTTGTGAATACCGCATCACCGTTTGCATCATATAATCCAAATGCTGTTCCTTCTTCACTTGATACACATATTTGAACTTTACCTATATTTGTTAAATTAAGCTTTATTGCATTTTCATCACGTGATCCTACACCGTCTAATGCGATACACTTTGAATAAATTTGGTCATCACATTCTTGGCGATTCTCAATTACTTTATATCCTTTTAACAAAGTAAATGTTGAATCAATTGCGTAATCTTCGTTTTGAATTTCATTCTTTGTATCTAATGCACCAAACAACGCAACTTGCTTAACAGGACGAATTGTACATCTACGTGTAGTTGTGCAAGTTACACCGTTATATGAATATGAAATAGTTATATTTTGACTTCCAGCAACAGTAGAATCTGTAAAAATAGAATCTATATTTGTTGTAAAGCCTTTTGAAATTACTTCAGATACTCCTTCTTTATATGTAACTTTAATCTTCCAGTCATTAGTTGAAACTCCACCATATTGATAGTATACTGATGTACCACTTTCAAAACTAATGTTTTCCATATTTAAAATTACATTTGCAAAGAAGCATGTTTCAGCCTCTTTTGTAGCTGTAATACTTGTACCTTCTGCTGAATATACTTCCTTATATTTAACTACAATTTCATAATTTCCTCTCATATTAGAGTTAAATGTTGTAGTATCTATCTCATAATCATTAGAACTGATTTCTTTTGTTGATTCATCACTATAATAAGCGACAACCTTTAAATTAGATAAATCAAGCTGTTCTTGGTACTTATATTCAGTCTTTGCTCCTGAGCATGTAAGTCCGATTAAATATACACGGTCATCTAAAATAGATATAACATCAACCTGAACATTTCTTGTCTTTGTTACACCGTTTTCAGTATAAATAATTTTGACGAAGCATACACCTTTTACTGAAGAATCAAATGTATTTTCATCATATGTATAATTTGTAACTTCCTTCTCAGTACCATCCTCATAACGAGCTTTAACCACAAGACCTGTTAAATCAAGCTTCTCACCAATATAATATGATTTTTTCATATTATCTGAATTTAATGAAATTCTGGATAAAGCATTTGAAACAGGTGTAGTTGTAGTTGGTACACTTGTTGTTGGTTCTACTGTTGTGCTTGTAGAAACTGTAGTTGGTGCACTTGTTGTAGATGGAACTTCTGTAGTGCTTGATACACTTGGATTATCTTGTCCATTACATGCAATTGTTAATAAAGCTATACCAATTAGTGGCAAGCCTAGTAATAAACGTTTTTTCATTTTTTTCCCTCTCATTTACCAAATAAAGGGAGGATTTATTTTTTATAAATCCATCCCAATTATTCTTACTTTTTTTAAATTAGTCAGCCTTTGTAGCAACAACGCCAACGAATCTTCCGCCGCCACCTGCTGCATAAATAATTACTGATTCACCAGCTGCAAGTGTAATTGTTTCTTCAGTGTTAGTATTGCTCTTATTAACAGTTACTTCTTTGATTAGAGTACCATCAGCCTTAGCAATTTGAATAACTTTGTTATCACCACTAGCGTTTAATTGAATTGTTAATGTAACATTTGCAGAAGCTGTAATCTTAACACCCTTTTGTTGTCCTTCCTTTGGAGCGTCTATTTTTAAAGTCATACCACCATTATTAATTTCTTTATTTGATTCGGCCTTTGTTGAATCTGCTAGTACTGCGAGTGTAATTAGATTTCCTGTATATAATGTTTGGCCTTTATAGTCTGTACCTGCAGTTAATCCTAAATCAGCAATTATTGCAGAATCAGAGTTAATCTCCTTAACTGTAACTGCAGTTAATTCTGAAGAATATCCATCATAGCTTGCTCGAACATATACAGTACCAGCAGCTGCAGATGCTGTTGCTAAATCAATTTCAGTTGTTCCTTCTTCATCTGAATAGAACTTAGTTACATATCCAGCTTCATTTGATTTAACTTTTACTGCCTCAGATGTAATAACATTTGTTCCATCTGAATAGCTGATTACTACTGAAGAGTTGAATACTGAAGCGCCAATTGCTAATTCAGTAGGTATGCTAAATTCAGCACCTGATTTAGCCACAACTGTAATCTCATATGAAGTAGTAGCGTCATCATAAGTTAATTGTACACTATATTTTCCTGCAGCAAGGACAAGCTCTGAAGTGACGTCAGTTTCTCCTTGTAAAATCTTATATGTTACAGTAGGTGTTGCTAATGCTAGAGCTTCAGATACTACTACATCTGTAGAAATATTATATTGATCTACTGCAGTAATAACTAAACCACTAAATCCTACTGGTTCATCTTGCTTATAAATTAAATCATTAGCAGGAGTAGTTACTGTTAATGTTTGAGTTTTTGAATCTGCTGCAACAACATTAATGTCATATGTAGTTTCAAGTCCTAGTGCGCTAACTTTTAATGTATTAACACCTGGTGTATTTAATACTACATCTTCTCCGGCTGAATTCTTAACAGTATAGTCAGTAATCACATCCCATACGCCATATTGATTTAAACCTTTAACTGTTAAGCCTTCTTTTGAGTATGCATCATTAATGTTATATTCTGTCTTAGTATCTTCAGCCTTGATTTCTGAATATTGAATAGAAGACTTATCAACGTTATATACAAATTCAATACCATAAATATTAATTCCTGAACTCTTACTATATAGATAGTATGTACCAGCCGCAACAGCTACTGATGCTGCATCCATATCTGCATCATCTAATGCATCTAATTCTTTATTTACGTTAGCATTGTCAGTTAAAACAAGTGTTCTTGGTTTTCCAGTACTTCCTGTACGAGCTGCAATTTTAATTGTAGCGGCTTTTGGTACAACAATCTTAATTACACGATCATTAGTAACCTCTCCATCTACAACATTTAATGCTGTTTCTCCAGTTCCTAAAGCACTACCATTTAGTTTTACTCTATTAGTAAACTTATAATCGCCAACATTTGCATTACTTGATTCTCCAGGATACTTATTAGCTTCAACAGCCATCTTCTTTCCATCTGAAGCAAGTGCAGAAACTACAAATCCTTGGTTATTATACAACTCTTTATCAGCCGCAATATCGCCAACAGTTAATGAAGATGCATCAAATAATTGTCTTACTTCATATTGCTCTGCTGTAACAGTAATTGTTTTAAATGTGCTTTTTTCTCCAACTGTAACCTTCAAATAGTAAGTTCCAGCTGTTTCAAACTTTGTAACAGTTACTTCTTGAGTACATGCTTCATCTGAATAAAGTTTTGCAACATATTCGCTTGCAGGAACCTCAACATAATCTCCTGATTCAAAAAACTTAGTTACAACTAATCCTTCTAATGTATATGCTTCTCCGACAACATATGTTTCTTTTAAATCACTAACCTCAATAAAATCTACTTTATCTACAGTTGTAGTAGGTGCCACTGTTGTAGTTGGCGCTACTGTTGTTGGCGCTACTGTTGTTGGTGTACTTGTAGTTGGTGCTACTGTTGTAACACTAGGCGTAGATGTTGCATCTACATCATCCTTACATGCAGCTAAACCTGCTATAGCTAACCCGCTTAATGCGAGCATACTAAATACTCTTAACTTATTTTTTTTCATTCAAAATTTCTCCTTTTTCACACATTTTTTATATACGTGTTTTAGTAAACGCTTACATTATAATGCATTATGAAAATAATTTCAAGCATTTTCATAAAAATCATTTTTTTAACAAAAATAATGGCTGCGACTTCTCGCAACCATTTTTGTTTTTTATCCTAGCATTATAGCATAAATATTCATTGAATCCTTCTTTGCAATATCATAATCACCTGCGGCTAATTCCATTGTTAAGATTCCATTTGCATCTGTTGTGTATTCAGTACCATTAATTTTAATTTTCTTGCTAGCACCATCTGTAACTAATGTTATAGTCTTACTACTTGCAAGAGTAAATTTAATGTGAGTTTGACTCTCAACCTTTATTGCATCTTGGTAAGTTGTACCGTTATATTCTTTAGTTACACCACTCTTAAGATTACATTCTATTGTTACAATACCAAATGTATATATTGGATATCCTCCACTTGGATTTGCTGTACCATCTGACTTAGTTAATCCTGTAAATGTGATGACTACTACTGAATCCATAATTTCCTTTAATGAAACCTCTGCAGCCTCTAATGTAGCATAATTAGTAACTAATGCTTTATTCTCTTCATTTAATAAATCATAGTAATCTCTTGCTTTAACAATTAAGTCTCTTGATTCTAATGATACTGTACCAATAGATTCAATTAATGCTATTTGATACTTAACTAAAATTGTATTTAGCTTAGATACATCTTCAATTCCCATCTTTTCATCGGCTGTTAGACCATAGTAACCAAGAACGATATCTTCATAGTCTTCCACACCATCACATGTTTCAATATCTGAATTAACACTGTCAATCTTCTTTAAAGAATTTAGTTTGGCAACAGCAGCTACTAACTTATCATAGTTCGTAACTAATGCCTTGTTTTCTTCGCTTAATGAATCATATGCATTTTGAGCAAGAACTATAGCCTCTTCAGAATCTAGTGTAACCTCACCAATCGCTTCAATTGCGTTAATACATGCATTCGCAGCATATGCTTTATATGCTTCATTTGCTGCAACTAATTTATCGTAATTAGCTACAACGACATCTTTGAACTGTCCAACAAGCTTATTATATCCTGTGTTTGCTGTTGTGATAGCCTCTAAAGAGTTTTCGTTAACTGTTCCAATTGCTTCAATTAAAGCTTCTACTGATGCAGTAGATACTGCTTTATATTCAGAAATTAATGATGCTAATGATGCATAATCTACTTTATTTTGATAATCAACAGGAATTGCCTCATATGCGTCAATTGTAGATTTTAATAAGGCATAATATGTATCAGTAAACTCAACCTTAACACCAGAAAGAGCTGAATATTTTTGCTGATATTGATTAATAGCCTCTTGAGCAAATTCCTCTGAGTTATATATCTCAAATGTTAAAGAATTAAAAGTTGTCTCTTTATCCATCGTACATGACTTAACAATGTAAATACCTGGAGTTAGGATAGCTGATCCAGAACCAACAATACAAACTGTACCATCGTTTCTTACTAAATATCCTTCTGCCATTGATGATGAATTACTGCATGTAACACTTAGTGTACATGTAGCATATGTGTTTAGCTTGAAAATAACTCCATCACCTTTAAATTTTGCCTTTCCAGCTACAAACTCTACACCCTTTACTGCATTACCAAATGTTACACTTGAGGTTGTTTTTAAATCAATTGCATCCATGTCCTTAGTAACATAAGTAGTATCTGTAATCTTTAATGTTGTTTGATTTGCTACAGTTCTGTATTGAGAACCTGCATATTTGATACATTCCTCTCTTGCAGTAACTGAATCTGTTAAATAACAATCTGATTTTCTTGATACTGGGTCATAGTAGAATAATGCGCTATTTGTATCGAAATTTTCATAGCTTGTTCCATTATAAGCACAGCTTGATGAAACTGCTGTATCTCTTGATTCTACATCAAATGAATCAGGTGTGTTAAAGCATTGAGAATAAGTGTTTCCATAAGATTTTGCAGTTCCGGTTTTCTTTTCAAATACTTGCTTACAGCCTTCATAATAATTATTTTCAGAATACATATAGCAGTTTGCTCTTAATGATGAAATGTAGCTTAAATCTGCTTCGCCATCATTAATATTTCCATATACAAAATTATTATAGAAGTGAACATTTGCCTGTCTTAATAGAGGAATACGACTTCCACAGTTATACCATAAATTATGATGGAATGTAATATTATATTGAAGTGATGAATCAGAAGAACCAATCAAATTCGTCTTATGACAATATTCAAAATAACAATAGCTCATTGTGAAATATTCGCCACGCTTAAAGTCACAAGATCCATCTCCTTCTGACTTGTCAGATTCTGCTGGAGACGAAATTGAAGGCTTAAGGAATGTACAGTGATGTACCCAGCATCTTTCAACTGGTGCTGTAATCACACTTCCGTCTTGAACACCCTCCATACCAATTGCATCTTCTGGGTTATTCATAAAGCATAAATTACGAACCTCAAAGCTCTTACCATAATCTGGATATGCTGATTCACACATAAAGTGAATTCCCCATCCATCAAGTGCTGCATCTGCTCCTACTCCCTCAAGAGTAATGTTTTTACCGCTCTTCATACGAGCCATATGTCCATTATCCCCTTTAGATCCACCATAATCATTCGTATTATATGCAGTCAAGCCATCAATTAGGCTTGTTGATGATGCACTAAATGTACCTGGCTTATATAATCCTGAATCAGATACTGTTCCCACAAATCTTACAACAAGTGGAATATTACTATCAGATAAATCCTTTATAATTCCTGCGTTTTTATTTGCTGTTGCATAATATACTTTGCCACCCGAAACTTTTTTACATTGACCCTCATGTCCTGGATCTGTTGTTTCTTGACCGGCTGAATTTAAGATGTTTCCAATACCTTTTACAGTTTTTCCTCCAACTGTAAGCTCAACATCATTTTTATTTGCGTCTGTAACATAAATTACAACCGCATTATCCTTTAAAGTACCATCATTGTTATATGCTCCAACTCCTTCAGAGTATCGGAAATGAGCATATCCTGACCTATCATATGATGTTACGTCAAAGCTAACTGTTGTAGCTTTGTTTAAACTTTCAACTTGATTTGCAACAGGAACGATTTGTAAGCTATATTCTCCTGACGCTAATCCGAATACATCAATTCTTGAGTGAGTTGATGAAATCTCTCTAACATAAAAATCATTATAACCTAATCTCTTGGTTCCTGATGAGCTTGTTAAATATAAATTGTAATCAACACCCTTTTGAGTTTTAAACTCGACAAATGCTGATTCATCTTGACCGCCAACATTAGATACAACAACATCTCCTGCTTCTACTATAGTTCCAGGTGTTGTACTTGTTGATGTTGAAGTAGTGGTTGGAATAACTGTTGGTTTAGTAGATGTTGAAGTGCTTGTAGAAGTACTTGTTGGTGGCACTGTTGTAGTTGATACCACTGTTGTTGGTGCACTCGTAGTTGGCACTACACTGGTTGAAAGAGTTGGTGCCAATGTTGATGTAGGTAATATCGTTGTTGATGCACTTGTAGTTGGTACCACTGTTGTTGGTGCAACACTAGTTGGATTAACTGTTGCAGTAGGTATACTAGTTGTTGGTACATTGGTAGTAGGCACAACTGTAGTTGATACACCTGTTATTGGCGCACTTGTTGTAGGATTACTACTTGGAGACACAACTGACGTACTAGTTGGCAAAATCGTTGTAGGTAACAACGTTGTTGTTGTGGGTACAACTGACGTAGGTATCTCCTGGCTTGTTGTAATACTTATTGGTAAACCAGGCAAAACAGTAGAATTACATGATGCTACTGAAACCCCCAACAATGCTATACTTGATAAAATTAATAAACGTTTCTTTTTCATAAAAATCCCCTTAATTCGAGTAAGCGTTTTCATAATGAATTCAGTATATCATAACTCAATACAAAAATAAAGTGTTTTCATAATTTTTTTATTTTTCATATGAGAAACTGTAAATCTAATAATTATTAAGCTATACTCATCTATTAGTTGTAATACGTCTTTATTATCATAATATGATTAAAAAAAGAGCATGCCTTTATTTATTGCAACGCTCCTCACTTATTGTAAATATTATTTAATTATAGTTATCGAATAAATATTATCAAATAATATGTGCTCTTTATTATCTAAAATTATTTCTTTTTTATATTCATCAACTCTTTTAATGATTGTCTCTAATTCTAGATATTTCCCACCGCTCTTTTTTATATCTGGTATGAAATAACAAATCCTAATAAGTTTATTATCTTTTTTTAAATATGCTAATTTATTACTAATATCTAGTTTTTCTTCTTCCGTAAGCTCTACCTTCCTTTGGGTTAACCTTGCAGTCTCCTTTATTGCATCATCATATCCAGTTAACGCTGCAAAAGGAGAAAACTGAGCTGCACGATCATGCAAGGACATTTTTTTATGCTTTGATATAGGACGAGCCATATTTATTATATCGTCGTAATTTTTACTCATGCTTTATGTCCCCCTATTTGCTTATTTCTTTCCATCATTGTCGACTCATCCTGGATATTCATTCCTTTTACAATAGCATTTTTACCGTATTTCTTTTTAATCTTTAATATAGCCTCTTGAGCCTTGTTCTCTTTTTCTAATAGTTTTTTCTCTTGTTCCTTTTTATCTTTTCCTTCTCCATAATCATCAAATATATTAAGATTCCTATATCCATCTATTTTATCATCTTTATAAAATAGATTACATAAAGCGATATTTACTCTTCTAATTTGTAATCTTTTATCAACTATCTCATCATATAATGCAACGCCATGCTTTATTAAAATATTTGCTGAATTTGTTGGTTCAGAAATATTAATTGAACCATGAGCCCCCTTAGGAACGCTTCTGCCATAATAATCCTCATCGATTTTTAGATCTTTAAAATTATTATTCTTTAAATTGTCAATATCGTATCCAATTGCCATTACAATCTGACCCGCTCTAATTTGCTTTTCATAAAGATTTAAAGCTAAATCATCAAGCATTTCTTTTACTATTAGCTTAGCTGAATCATATGTATATGCACAGTGTAAAACCTGACCAGAACCAATCGATTTTGATTTTGTTTTAAAGCTCTTAACATGCTCCATTGTGCATGGTTCGATTCCCCATGCATGATCAATTAATAACTCTGCATTAATCCCAAATTCGTCAAATAAAATATCTTCATTATCAATTGAGAACCTTGCTATATCTCCCATTGTATATAATCTATATTTGGCTAATCTATTAACATATCCATTACCTACTCGCCAAAAATCACTTAGTGGCTCATGATCCCAAAGCTTTTCTTTATATAAATCTTCATTCAAATATGCAATTCTTACCCCATTTTCATCAGGTTCTATATGCTTAGCAACTATATCCATCGCTACCTTTGCCAAATACATATTTGTTCCTACTCCAGCAGTTGCAGTAATACCTGTTTCTGAAGAAACATCCTTAATTATTTTTGATGCTAGCTCTATAGCATTCATATTATAAGACTTAAGATATGCTGTAACATCCATAAATACCTCATCAATTGAATAAACATGGATATCCTCTGCTGAAATATACTTAAGATATGTATTATAAATTTTTGTGCTATATTCAATATATTTTGCCATTCTAGGTGGTGCAATTACATAATCTAACTCTAAACTATAATCATTATTTAATTCATATGTATAAACTGATTTTCTCTTAAATCTCTGACTTGGAGATTTTTTTAATCTTTCCCGATTGATTTCTTTAACCTTAGCAATTACCTCAAATAATCTAGGACGTCCAGATATACCATAGGATTTTAGCGCAGGACTTACTGCTAAGCATATCGTTTTTTCTGTTCTTTCTTTATCCGCTACGACTAGATTTGTTACTAATGGATCTAATCCTCTTTCAACGGCCTCAACGGAAGCATAAAACGATTTTAAATCTATACAAATATATTGTTTATCCATCATTTATACCTCCGTTTCTACTACATATAGTATACCACAGATTAACTATAGAATAAGAGGAAAGAAAAAGAAAATCTTGGGACTTTTCCCAAGAATATTTAACCAAATATATATGATTCGTTATCTAAAATTATATCTGATACCTTAAAAAGATTTTCAACTTCTACATTTCCAACTGTACAAGAAAAATCATAATTTGCAAATATCGTTCCATCATTTGATCTGGATACAGCTGTCATATAAAACGTAAAAACCGTTTCTAAGCCTCTCATAGCTTTTAAGAAACTAGCAGCATCACTAGCATATTCGTCTCTTATATTATAGAAAAATTCTTCAAACGATTCATCTACACAATCTCCACCTGATTTATATTTCATACTTGATGACAATGTAGTATCTGTTTTATATTTCCTATAACTTTCTATAAATTCTTCAGAAAACTGATAGGATATATCGTATTCAAGATAGGCAGAACCAGTAGTACCAGCAGATGTTACAATTAAGTTTTCATCTGAGAATACTGATAATCTATTTAATGCTCCTGCTTCATATCTATTTTCATATAAATTTCCTATAGTAACATGATTAGTAGTCTTATTATAATTCCCATTTACTACTCCTGCAAATGATGCTTCATCAATGTAAAATCGTTTGTAGTAATCTAGAACGCATGTTTTCTTAATTGTCGGGTTTTCTTCTGATGCCACATTTACATTTATTTGAACACTAAATCCCTTAATGACTGTAATAGTACATAACGATGTATCTTCAGATATTCCTAGACTGACATAATCGTGAACATCCTCTTCGCATTCTTTCACCCATTCTAAAGACCATATTACCTTCTTATTGTTAGCGTCACTGGGTAAAACTGTACATTTAATAGTTATACTACTACCATCTTCGGACTCGGAAGCATTCTTCTTAAACACGATATTCTTAGGCATATCAATTACTTCGCCATCTGCTATATCTCCATCAACAATTGGTAAACTACTAGCGTCATTATCAAGACCTCTTATAGTAAAGAATCCTATTACTGCAATTGCAATTACTCCCACTATAATTGATAGATAGATTGTTATTTTTTTCTTCATTTTTTGTTCCTCCTTTTGCCTTATTTTATTGTCAAAATAACATCTACCATAACATATCCATTTTTAGATGGTTTTTAGCATAGAAATTAAAAACTAGAGAATTTTTTAATAAATCCTCTAGCTTATTATTTATAATTTTATATCGTGAGCTTTTTTTCCTTTTTTAAATTCAATTCTTCCAAATCCTATTGCACCAGCTGGACAAACATTGGCACACAAATGACATCCAACACAACGGTCTTCATTGATTTTGACCTTTCTAGATTCTGAATCAAATGATATTGCTTGATGGCCTCCGTCATAACAAGAAATATAGCATCTTCCACAATGAACACATTTATCTGGATTAATTTTTGGATAAACAATATATGTTCTATCTAATTCCTCAGCAGGAATGATATTAGGACTAGCCTTTCCAACCATTTCTTCTAAGCTGTTATATCCATGATCATCCATATAATGCGATAATCCTGATATTAAATCCTCAACAATTCTATAGCCATATTGCATAATTGCAGTGGTAATTTGAAGTGTTTTTGCGCCAAGCAAAATGAACTCAGCCGCATCCTCCCATGTTTCTATTCCACCTATACCTGATATTTCTACCTGATTTAAGGAAGGATCTGCATACATTTGTTGAATAAACCTTAGTGCAATAGGTTTAACCGCTTTACCTGAATATCCTGATATTGATGATTTACCATTTACAATAGGCATACCAACATTCTTATCTAAATTAACATTACATATTGATTTAACTGTATTAATTGCGGCAATACCATCAGCTCCACCCTCTAGTGCAGCTTGAGCAATCTCGTTCATATTACCAAGATTTGGTGTCATTTTTGCCATCATTGGAAGCTTTGAGCCTCTTTTTACTGCTTGACAGTATTTATATACTAATTCTTTAGATTGACCGACATCTGACCCCATTGCGTGGCTTGTCATTTGTGGACATGAAAAGTTACACTCAATCATATCAACGCCACATTCTTCAACTAGTCTAGCTAAATCTTCCCATTCTTTTTCATTTGATCCCATAATAGAAGCTATTAATACTTTATCTGGATAATCATGCTTTAATCTTCTTAACGCTTCTAAATTCTCCTCAAGTGGATGCTCAGCAATTTGCTCCATATTCTTAAATCCAATCCAAGGAGTTGATTCTTTTCTTACTGTATCAAAGCGAGGAGATACCTCGTCAGCTATAAAGAAGCCAATTGTTTTAAATACAACACCACCAAAGCCTGTTTCATATGCCTTAGCACACATCTCGTAGCAATTACCAACAGGAGATGATGATAAGCAAAATGGATTTGGGAATTTTACTCCACAAAATGTGATAGATAAATCTTTTTTAAGCATTTTTCTTGCCTCCCTTTAGATATTGCTCAATTGCATGTGCAGCTTCTTTTCCTTGTTTAACCGCATAAACAACTAGCTTATCACCTAGCGTTGCATCACCACAGGCAAATACACCTGGAATTGATGTTTGATAATTGTTTGTAATAATTATTCCTCTTTCTGATTTTACATCTAGACCTTCAAGATTTGTTTTTTGGCCTACTGCCATATAGATATGTGAAGCTTTAATTGTTAAGGTAGAATTAACCTTCATATGGCTAAATTCAACCATATCACCATCTACTTTAGTTGGTGTATATCCATCTAAAATAGATACATCTAGCTTACGAGCGTTTTCAAGCTCATGCTTAGAAGCAAGGAATTCTTCTGCGGTTTCTCTTGCAACACAAATTACGTTTTTAGCACCCTTAAGCTTTAGTGATGTAGCAACATCCATCGCAACATCTCCTCCACCTATAATAAGATGAGTTCCTTCCTTATCTACTTCAAGATTATCTTGACGACATTTAGCAAGGAAATCAACTGCTAAAACAACGTTTGGATTATTTTCAAACATGTCTAAATTTCTACCCTCTGATAATCCAGTAGCTAGTAATACTGCATCATAATCATGCCTGATACGCGCAAATGAGTTAGAATCTACATTATGATTTGTAATAAATTTAACACCTAATTTAGTGATTCTCTCAATTTCAGTTTCTAAAACCTCTTTAGGTAATCGGTATTCTGGAATTCCATAGGCTAACCATCCACCTACTTTTTTCCTTTTCTCATAAACATCTACATCATATCCAAAAATCCTAAGCGTAGCTGCAGCTTCAAGTCCAGCCGGACCAGAACCAACAATCGCAATTCGTCCTTGATTGTTTCCTGTAACATGCAAAATTTCCATATTTAAGGATGCTTCAAAATCAGTAATATATTCTTGAATCTTACCGATTTCGATTGGTTTATCTAAACCACATCTTGAGCATGCACTTTGACATAATTTTTCTGTTGGGCATACTCTTGCACAAATTGCACCTAGTGCGTTGTTTTCTCTTACTATCTCTGCTGCTCCTTTAAAGTTTCTAAATCTTACTGCCCTTATAAAGCGTGCTGGGTCAGTATTTGCTGGGCATGCCTTAGAGCATGGAGCGTCATGACATAATAAGCACCTAGAAGCTTCCTCTATTACAAGAAGAGGAGTGTACTTTTTTTCTAGTTCTTCCATATTTAATTTTCCTTCTTTCTTTTCTTTATATTTAAATTTTTAGTTATCGTTATGTTGCAATACTATTATCTCAAAATTGTTTCATTTATTCAAGATTTGAGGATTATTTTGTTAAATATTTCGGACGAAAAACGAACGAAAGCTGTTGAAAGAGAGCGTTATACTAAAATAGCAAATGCAATATTGAAAAAATTACTTCAGCATTCTCCTGTATTTCTTGACAATAACAAAAAGCATAATAGATTAAATAAACAATTCAATGAATTAAAGGGGAACTTGAAGTAGGATTGAAATCCCACCGGCGGGAAATGGCGTAATAATAAAAGGGGCTGTAAAAAAACCTAGATTTTGAAAAAAATCAAATTCTAGGTTTTACA
>CAMEKY010000008.1 GCA_945921565.1 uncultured Clostridium sp.
CCTAGGACCCCTTGATTAACAGTCAAGTGCTCTAACCAACTGAGCTATGCGGGCACGTATGTATTTTATCTTTTTTTTTAAAATAAATCAATAAAATACTTCCATATTTAATCAAAATAGCTCGTATTTTTGAGAATGACATGATTTCTTTTTCTTTTTTCTTTTGACTATCAAATGAACAATGCTTATAAGAGTCATAATTAATACAGCTCCAAGAGTATCAACTCCAACATCAATTACGCTTCCATTCCTTCCAGAAACAAAGGTTTGATGAAGTTCATCAGTTGCAGCATAAAACATTACAAACGATACGGGTAAGAAATATCTAAACCACCACGATTTTTCAAGAAAAAACAAATACACTAGTCCTGCAAGTATGGCATATTCACTCATATGAGCTGATTTTCTTACAATTAATCCTAGTGTAGAATAGAGTTCACTTCTTTCTCCTTGTGGCATATCGTCAAACTTTGGTACAAATATGTTAATAAGTGTATCAACTATTTTATCACTAATACCACTTGAAGAATCACCGTTTTGACTGGAGAACAAAAAAATAACGCTCATCCAAAATATTCCTATTATAAATACGATTACTTTTCGTTTATTATTTTTCAAAAAACTCATATTTAAGACCTCTTCTATTTAAGTATATCATTTTATATTTTGTTTATCACTTTTTTTTATTTTTTTGTGCTTATTTTTCCGTTTTAATCAAACTAGATAAAGTATAATTATATTGGATGAAGGGAGGCATGCTTGTGACTGATCTAGAAAAACAACATAAGCAAATTGATCACCTTGAAAAAAGAATTAAAAAGATACAGATTAAAATTGAAAAACTTAATAATAAAAAAGAATTAAATTATTTAGATAAATATAATTTAAAAAAACTTAACAACAAGCTTGAATATGATTTATCTTTACTCACTTCGTTTAATGAAAAACCATATGAGGACGCGTGTGTTGATAGAGTTATTATAAAAGAGAAAAAACGAAGAGAGCAGATATTATACGGAAGTATTACAAAAACAATATTAATGATTTGTCTTCCTCTTGCAATATACGCCCTCTTTAATTCGTTTTATAACCTAATAGACGCAATGATGGCATCTAAGATAAAGAGCGCAGCTTTAGCAAGTGGACAAATAAATGTTTCTAATGTCGCAATAATCTCCCAGGTTAAATCGATGATCAGTGCATTTGGTGCTGGAATTGCTGGTGGTGGGGCTGTTTTAGTATCTAGATATTATGGCGCAGGAGAGATTAAACATGCACGAAAAACAGCATCTAATATGACGTTTGTTAGTTTGATTACATCTTTCATTATTATATTATTACTTGTTCCCCTTGCAAGTGTTATTCTAAAAATTGCCCAAGTGCCTGTAATAAATTCTGATGTTGTACTATACTTTAGATTAATTTTGCTTGAACTTATTCTTGTATCTATTAATACTATTTTTATAGGTCTTGAAAAAATAAAAGGAAATAGTAAGAAAATATTTGTTCTAAATATAATTGTATTAACAATTAAAATGGCATTAAACTTAACGTTTGTATTCGGAATAAAGGTTGACTCTATCATTTATCTAGAGCTTGCAACAATTTCAGGACAGCTTGCATTATTCTTATATGCAATATTTGTAATGTTTTCTAAAAAGAATATGTTACAGCTATCAATCAAATATATGAAGCCAACTTCTCTTTATATTGTACCTATATTAAAATTATCTATTCCAATATTCTTAGGTAAATTTGTAATGAGTTTAGGAAAAACTACAGTAAATGCCCTTTGCGGAGCTTATTATAGTGCTGCAACAGATGGCTTAATCACAGGAGCTTTAGGAGTTTCTAATAATCTTTCTGGTATAGTTACAAACACTACAAATGTATTTGAAGAGGGAGAGTCAACAATAGTTAGCCAAAATATTGGTAACAAAAATATTAAACGAACAATTCAGTCATTTGTTAAAACTCTTATTATTGTTTCAATAATATCAACAGTTGGATTTATTCTTGTAAGATTTATATTTCTTGATCAACTCGTATCATTATTTAATACTAAAAGCGATTCAAATATGATGCCAACATATATAAAGGACATCTTTGTATATGATTCGTTATCTATTCCATCATTAGGACTAGCTAGTGCCCTTCTTGGTTTGTTATACGGATACGGGAAAACATTTTTATCAAGCATTCTAAATTTTTCAAGAATAGGAATTAGAATATTAACCCTTGTAATATGTCATTCTGCTGGAATGGGATATGAAGCTGCAGGAGTCTCAATGGGAATATCTA
Organism: uncultured Clostridium sp.; assembly: GCA_945921565.1. GTDB lineage: Bacteria > Bacillota_I > Bacilli_A > Acholeplasmatales > Anaeroplasmataceae > CAG-307. Next base: position 2,302 of record CAMEKY010000008.1, read on the forward strand.
ATATATTAATTGGAATTTTATCAGTAACATTCCTTATGATTTTCTTAATCAATTTGAAAAGAAAAGGCTATAAAGGAATTGGTATAAATAATGAACCAATTCAAAGATAAAATGCATTTAAAAAGGAGTTTAGGCATTTGCCTAAGCTCCTATTCTTTTACTTAGCTAAGTCTTTTTCTAGTTTTTTTCTTTTAATATAATTTATTAAAACTATTATTTCATGAACTACAAGTGGTAAAACAGATAAGCACGCTGTAATTACCCACTCAACAGCATTTAAATTTTGAGTAGAGAATACCTTTGAAACTCCAGGGGCCTCAATTACAAAGAATTGTAGGGCAACTCCGAATACAAGGGCAATAAGCATCATAATATTCTTATCCTTAAATACATGAACAAAGCTTCTTCCGACATTACTCATACCAATCATATGAACAAGCTCTGAGAATGCTAAAGTAGTAAATGCCATTGTTTGAGCTTGATGAAGGATGTTTTTATCCGTACTATATAAATTCTTAATGCTTGAAATGCTACCACATCCATTTAACCAACCACAAGCAAAATATGCTATAACTACAGCTAAAGTAATTATAACACCATATCCTGCAGTTAAAGCTACTCCTCCATGAGCAAATATTCCTTCTTTTTGATTACGAGGTTTTTCATTCATAATCTGTGGATCCTTTGGTTGCATACCAAGGGCAATTGCAGGAAGGGAGTCTGTAATTAGATTAACCCATAATAGATGGATCGCTATTAATGGTGCAGGAAGACCTATAATAATTAATATTAGCATCGCAAACACTTCTGCGATATTACTTCCTAATAAGAAATATACAGTTTTTTTAATGTTTGCATAAATTCCACGACCTTCTTCAACTGCTTTTTCAATTGAAGCAAAGTTATCATCTACAAGAACCATATCCGCTGCACCCTTTGCAACATCTGTACCTGTAATACCCATTGCTATACCAATATCTGCAGCTTTTAGTGAAGGCGCATCATTAACTCCATCACCAGTCATCGCACAAATATTTCCTAAGCCTTGGAATGCTTTAACGATTTGAACCTTATTTTGTGGAGATACACGGGCAAAAACACGAGTTTTCTTACAAGCTTCCTTAAGCTCTTCTTCTGACATATTGTCAACATCTTGACCTGTTAAGCATTGATCCTTTGTCTCGCAAATTCCAAGTGATGAGGCTACTGCAAAGGCAGTATCCTTGTGGTCTCCAGTAATCATTACTGTAGTAATACCGGCATTCTTTAATTTTAAAACTGCTGGTAAAGCCTCTTTTCTTGGTGGGTCAATCATCGCAACTAATCCAACAAAGGTTAAATTATCCTCTTCAATTGAGTCATTGTTTCGGTAGGCTAGTGCTAATACACGAAGTGCTTTATTTGAAAATTGAGTGTTTGCTGCATATATTTTATCAATATCATCCTGAGTAATAGCTCTAACAACACCATTTTCTAAAATATTAGTAGTATACTTTAAGATACTATCCAATGCACCCTTTGTGTAAACAATTGAATCACCATTTACGTTGTGTCTTGTAGACATCATCTTCCTAACTGAATCAAATGGAAGTTCATCAACTCTTGGTTCTGCTTCTTCAAGCATTTTCTTTGGCATATTAAAAGCATTTGCAAAAACAACAAGTGCTATTTCAGTTGGGTCTCCATAAATTCCATCATCAACTGAAGCATTTGAGCATAAACTCATACCCTTAGCAAGTAGTTTTATCTCTTCATTTGAATTACTTTGACTAAAATCATTTTCAGTAAAGAAACTATGATCAACATAAGCCTCTACAACTGTCATCTTGTTTTGAGTTAATGTACCAGTTTTATCTGAACAAACTACACTTACCGCTCCAAGTGTTTCTACACTAGGCAACTTTCTTACAATTGTATTAGCTCTAACCATTCTTTGTACACCAATTGCAAGTACAATTGTAACTACCGCAGCCAATCCCTCAGGAATAGCAGCTACTGCAAGAGAAATTGAAGATAATATGGCCTCAATATAAGCTTCTAGCTCAGTACCATGTCCATCAATTAAAATCCAAATAATATCAACAAGTAAAACAACAATTACAACTCCAAGAGTTAAAAACCCTAATGTTTTTGACAATTTTGCAAGGATCTTTTGAAGTGGTGTGTCAGTTTCCTCTTCACTATCAAGAGCATCGGCAATTTTACCTATTTCAGTGTTCATTCCAGTCTGGCAAACAATACCCTTACCACGGCCATAAGCTACAGTTGTAGACATGTATGCACAGTTTACACGGTCACCAATTCCAACCTCATCTGTAAATACAATATCAGCCTTTTTCTCAGATGGAACTGATTCACCAGTAAGTGAAGCTTCTGTAACCTTAAGATTAACAGCTTCTACTAATCTTAAATCGGCACCAATAGTGTCTCCTTCTTCCAAAATAACAATATCACCAGGAACTAAAAGCGAAGATTTAATCTTTTGCTTTTTACCATCACGAATAACAGTTGATTCAGGCGATGACATTTTTTTAAGAGCATCAAGTGATCCTTCAGCTCTTATTTCTTGGACTGTACCAATTGTCGCATTAATAATAATTACTGCTAAAATAATTATTACATCTGGCCAGTCACCAGTTTCTGTAAACTTAAATACATCCGCTCTAATAGTCTCATAAATTGAAACACCAATTGTAACCGCAATGGCTGCAAATAATACGAATATCATCGGATTATTTAGTTCACCTAAGAAAATCATATACCATGGTTTCTTTTTCTTTTCAACTAGCTCATTTTTTCCATATTTAGCCAATCTACTTTCTGCTTGGCTGCTAGATAGTCCATTTTCAATACTAGTTTCTAATTCTTTTTCTACATTTTGGACATCCATAGCTTCAAATTTTTTTGTCATTTTTTATCCTCCTTATAAACAAAAAAACAGGCTTATACCTGTCTATAATTTATAAAATATTTTGACAAGTATAGCATTAAACTATACTAAGTCTTGACATTTACGTAAAATCCGGATGATTATCATCGAGATGTCGGATTTCACACCTAAAAGGCTATCTACTCCCTTAGTTTTATACGGCTATATATTATCATAGAGCTGGTATTTTTTCAATAATTATTTTAAGAAAAAATGATTTTTATTTCACCTTTATGCCCAAAAGCACTATATGTTTTATATAAATCTTTCATTTTCTATTATTCCCTGATTTAAAGCTTTTATAAGAGTGAAAAAAAGAAGCCTTGTTAAATTCAAAGCTTCTTTATCATTCTACTTTTGATTTTTAATATTAGCTTGAGCTGCAGCCAAACGAGCAATTGGAACACGGTAAGGAGAGCATGAAACATAATCAAGACCAACCTTGTTTACAAATTCAATGCTAGATGGTTCACCACCATGCTCACCACAAATACCCATGTGCATATTAGGCTTTAAAGTTTTTCCAGCACTTACAGCATTTTTAATTAGTTTACCTACTCCATTTGTATCAAGCTTAGCAAATGGATCATTTTCATAAATATTATGCTCATAATATGAAGGTAAGAACTTTGCGGCATCATCACGAGATAAACCAAATGTCATTTGAGTTAAATCGTTTGTACCAAATGAGAAGAAATCAGCTTCAGTTGCAATTTCATCAGCCAAAATTGCAGCTCTTGGAGTTTCAATCATTGTACCAATTTCATAAGGAATTTCAACTCCTAACTCCTTGAAAACTGCATTAATTTCATCAACACAAACATCCTTAACAAACTTTAATTCCTTCTTATCATCAATAAGTGGAATCATAATCTCAGGAATAATCTTAACATTATCTTCTTTCATAACCTCAATTGCGGCCATGATTATAGCACGAGCTTGCATACGAGCAATTTCAGGATAAGAAACAGCCAAACGACATCCACGATGTCCCATCATAGGATTAGTTTCCTTTAAATCCTCACATTGCTCCTTAACCTCTTCTAAATCACGATTTAAATATACAGCTAAATTAGCCATATCAACATCGCTTTTTGGAAGGAATTCGTGTAGAGGTGGGTCAAGAAGTCTTACAGTAACTCCGTAGCCTTCCATCTCCTTAAATAGCCCAATATAATCTTCCTTTTGGAATTCAATAAGTTTAGCAAGTGCTTCTTTTCTTTCCTCATCATTACGAGATAAAATCATTTGACGAATAACTGGCACACGTTCAGGATTAAAGAACATATGCTCACTACGACATAATCCTATACCCTTAGCTCCAAATACACGAGCTTGATGAGCATCTGCAACTGTATCAGCATTTGTTTTAACAACTAAACGTGATCTTTCATCCGCCCAACCTAAAACCTTATCTAAGTTTTCATCAAGCTTAACTGGCTTAGTTTGAACATCTCCTAAATATACATTACCTGTTGTACCATCTAAAGAAATATATTCTCCTTCATGAATTACATGTCCACCAAGTGTCATACACTTATTTTCAAAATCAATTTCTAGTTCTTTACACCCAGATACACATGCAGTTCCCATTCCACGGGCAACTACCGCCGCATGAGATGTCATTCCACCATGAGCGGTTAGAATACCTTGAGCAATATGCATTCCCTCAATATCCTCAGCAGATGTATCTAATCTTACTAATATAACACGATCTTTTTTAGACTTCTTATTAGCTTTGCAGTCAGAGGCAGTAAAGTAAACTCTTCCAGCACCAGCTCCTGGAGATGCAGGAAGTGCGTGACCAATTTGTATAGCATTCTTTAATGCTTCTGTATCAAATTCTGCATGAAGCAATTGATCTAATGATTTAGCATCAATACGTAATAGTGCCTCCTCAATTGTAATCATACCAGATGAAACCATATCACAAGCAATTTCTAAGGCTGCACGAGCAGTACGTTTAGCATTTCTTGTTTGTAAGAAATACAGTTTACCATTTTCAATAGTAAATTCCATATCCTGCATATCACGATAGTGATTTTCAAGGATTGAACAAATATTCTGGAATTCCTTAAAGCATTCAGGTAAATCCTCTGCCATCTTAGAAATAGGAGATGGTGTACGAATACCCGCAACTACATCCTCACCTTGAGCATTAATTAAATATTCACCATATAGCTTATTTTCTCCCGTTGCAGGATTACGTGTGAACGCAACACCAGTACCAGATGTTTCTCCCATATTACCAAATACCATTGATTGAATATTAACAGCTGTTCCCCAATCTGAAGGAATATCATTTAAACGACGATAATAAATCGCACGCTCATTATTCCATGATTTAAATACAGCCTCAATCGCAAGGTTTAATTGATCATTTGGATTTTGAGGGAAATCAGACCCTAGATTCTCTTTATAGAACTTCTTGTATTCATCTACCACAACAAGTAAATCCTCATAGGTTAGTTCATAATCATATTGATATCCTTTTGATTTCTTGATTGTAAGTAGTACATCTTCAAATTTCTTTTTAGATAGACCCATTACTACATCAGAAAACATCTGAATAAAACGGCGATATGAGTCATACGCAAAGCGAGGATTGTTGGTTAGCTTAGCTAATCCCTTAACTGTTTCATCATTTAATCCTAGATTCAGGATTGTATCCATCATACCAGGCATTGATGCTCTTGCACCACTTCTTACAGATACAAGCAAAGGATTATCAACACTACCAAACTTCTTTCCTTGACGTTCCTCTACTACTTTTAATGCCTCGTATGCTTGATTAAGTATTTCATCACTTATCTTATTACCATTTGCAAAATAGTCCATACAAGCCTCTGTTGTAATAGTAAAGCCATAAGGTACAGGAAGACCTAAATTAGTCATTTCTGCTAAATTAGCACCCTTTCCTCCTAATAATTCACGCATGTTTGCGTTACCCTCTTCAAACAAATAAATCCATTTTTTCATAAATATTAGCCTCCTAACATTTATTTGTTCACAATAACTCTATACCCAATTTGAAATCATTATTCCACGAAAAAAATAGGTTTACGTTATTAAACCTATTTAATCACACCGTATATTTTAGCATATTATTTAATTTGCTTCAATAATAAAAAGCACAGTAAATTGCTATTTATTACATTTTTTTAATACTTTTTTAGAAATAACACCTAAATAATGAAGAACAAAATGGTCTCTTAATATAATCAATAATATAAAATATATAAATACTCCCATAGTACCTAATACAACTGTTCCCCAAATGCTTGGCGGAATAACCTTGCCAGTAAAATAGACAGCAACAAACATTACTCCCCCAGCTATTATATACTTAGGACATTGCATAAATATTCTTTTTAAGGATATTTCCCTTCTTATCATTAGCATCATTATAATAGTAATCAATCCCTCAGATGCAATAGACGCAATTACTGCACCGCGAGACCACAAAATTGGAATTAAGATAAAGTTTAATATCAAATTGGAAATTGCACCGCAAATAATAGCTAGTGCATATTTAAAATCCTTATTTGTTGGGACTAAATATTGAAGTCCAAATATATCACTAAAACCTATAAATATTATTAAGCATGAAAATACCTGCAGCAATAAAATCGAGCTGTCATAACCACTACCTAAAAACCAAGGAACCATATTGGGCGCAACCGCAACTATTCCTAATGCAAGTGGTACTCCTAGCAGCCATATTATATTACTTGAAAAATAGATATTACTTTTAAGTTTTTCCATATTTCCGTTCGCATATTCGTTAGAATTACGAGGAATCATAACAGGACCAAGAGACGTTACAATAGCTAGTGCTACCTTGACGATTTTTTCTGCAGATTCATAATACCCGTTTTCTAAATCTGAATACTTTTTTATTACCTCTACCCCATCCTCTATAACCGTGTAGGTGTCATTAACTAAAAAGCCTATCAATGTTTTATCTAATATTGTATAAACAGAGGTTGCAATGGTCGGAATAAATAATTTAATTGTTGGAATAAGATGCTTAAGCGGATGTAACTCCTTAAGCTTAATTTTAACTAAATATTTTGGAGCTCCAAGCCATAAGCTAATGTTACCAATAAAAGTACTTCCTGCATAGCATAATACATAAAGCCAAACATCAGATGCATCTTTAACAAAGCCGAATATCAAGACTAATCCTACTGTTTTAATCAATATATTTCTAAACGCAATCTTACCAAACTCTTCATTACCCTGATATAAAAAAGTAATATCAAACTCTTCTGCAACTATTAATATTACCCACCACCACATAAGCTCTGAGTATGTACTATACACACCACTTATGTTGAGAATAATGCATAGCAAAACACTTATACTTACAGATACAAATCTTACAATTAATATTTCATAAAAAACCTTTGTGGTCTTTTCTTTATTCTGCTGATGTTTAGCTATTTCCCTTTGAGCATACACACCAAACCCCAGTGCAGCAAGTAAAACAAAATAGCTTGTAATTGAGTAAGTAAAGCTATATTTACCAACTCCCTCTGGTGATAAAACACGAGAAATATATGGAGTAGTGATTAGTGGGATAATTAATACAAATATCTTATATAAGAGGTTATAAAAATAGTTTTTTCCAATACTTTTTTTCTTTGGACTAATACTACTTTGATTTTCATCATTCATCTTTATCACCCACTAAAGAGATATAATTCAAAGCCTCTAATATAACCTTATCCATATCATAATATTTATACGCACCAAGTCTTCCACCAAAATGAACATTTCTTAATTTCAAGGCTTCATTTAAATACTTTTGATATAACGCATTATTTTTATCGTCGTTGATTGGATAATAAGGATCTTCTCCAAGCTCCCACTTTTTTGAATACTCCTTAGAAATAACCGTTTTAGGACTTGTTGAATCAAATTCAAAATGCTTATGTTCAATTATTCTTGTGTATGGAACATCAAAGTCTGTATAATTAACCACTGCATTACCTTGATAATTCACTTCATTTAAGGTTTCCTCTTCAAATCTTACACTTCGATATTCAAGTGGTCCATATTTATAATCAAAATATTCATCAATTGGTCCTGTATATATAATATTCTTGCAATTAGAAATCAGCTTGTCCTTATTCTTAATAAAATCACAATTAAGCTTTACATCGATGCCCTCTAGCATTCGCTCAATAATCCTTGTATATCCTCCAATCGGAATACCTTGATATCTATCATTAAAATAATTATTATCAAATGTAAATCTAACTGGAAGTCCCTTTTACAAGCTTTTCATAAATTGTTGGACCAACCAAGCTTATTGCTTGCTCCTCCAAGTTTTTAGCCTCAACTATACCATATGATTTTTTTTCATTTTCAATTTTTAAAATTGCATCAGAAGGAGTGAATACATCATTCCATAGGTGCGTAAATGTATTCATGTTAAATGGCAAATTATAAATCTCATTTTTATATCTAGCAACGGGCTGATTAATATAATTATTAAACTCTGCGAACTGATTTACATATTTCCACACAGCCTCATTTGAAGTATGGAAAATATGAGCCCCATATTTATGCACATTAATACCATCTTGATTTTTTGTATAAATATTTCCTGCAATATGATTTCTTTTGTCAATAACCAAACAATCATATCCCTTCTTCTTAAGCTCATATGCACATATAGCGCCATATAGCCCAGCACCAACGATTAAATAATCATACATATAATCACCACCTTATTTTACTTACTCCAATATGTTAAATAATGCATTACATCGTGATAATTCTTATACACAAAATTATAAAAGAAATTAAACAAAAATGCACTATAAATTATATATAAATACCCAATTTTATATCTTTTTAACTTAATTTTGCTTAAAACATAAGGAATTGATAGCATTTGACCATAGCTAAAAATATATGTTAACCTCGATATCATCTCAGAAACATTAATGTAAACACTTAAATATGCAATAAATAATGTAACAAATTCCGATACTAAAAAGGCAAATGAATACTTATTCTCCTTATAATCCTTAAGTATTATCACATATATTATGTACAAAATAAAATTCAGAATCAGCTCATATTTAATTATCCCGCCACCAGTCAAATACGATTCAAAATAATACTTATACTTTGTAAATGAAATAATGTATACAAATAGTTGAGATAGTGGTAAAGCTAGTACAACCATCATAAAAGAAATAATATGCCAATGTTTATGAATAAACCTAGAATTAATTAAAGGATATAGGATTAAAAACAATCCAGCCGACATATGAAAACTTATTCCAAATAATACCGAAGTAATGAATGCGGCAGGTCTTTTTTCGATGGCATATGCTAAGGATAAAAATCCAAATGCTGCGCCTATAGCAGATCTCACATTATTCATTGAAACGAAAAATATGCCAGATGCGACAAATAATATTGAAGACATTGTAGGACTAACAGAATACTTCATCAATGTATATATTATTACCATTGAATAAAGGGCAGATGTAATGATAAAAATCCATATTGCCTCATTAGAAAAAAGATGAACAAATCTAATAATTAAATTCATCGAAGGCTCTAAGTATTCGTTACTTCCATCCATCATTTTATAAAACGCAGGGTAGTATGTATAAGAATAATCAGTACCAACATTATATCTAATGCCAGATACAAAGGAAAACAAAACTATGGCCATCACCGCAAGAATTATATACATTGACTTATCTAATGTATATGTTTTACAACCTAAAAGCCGGTATTTTTCTTTATGTTTGCTCGCTAAAAAAATAAATGTCACTGCTAACACTGACATTGTCAAATAGGTTATAGCCGTTAAAGTGACACTCATATTTATTCCTCCTAATGTTTTTTAAACACCGCTGTAAACTTCCCTATCACTTTTTTTACCAGTGATACTTCTAAATTATTAACACGATACTCCTTCACTTTTAATTCTTTTTTCTTTACAAATACAGTCAGTAAACGTTCAGATAAAAAACCAAAAATTCTAGCTTCATTAGTAGTATACCCGGTTAAATCTACTTTATTTTCTAAATTTGTTAAAATATCAAAAATAAAGCTCGCATATTCATCAAACAATGATTTATTCATAACCATCATATTTAGTAAGTATGATTTCTTAGAATTCATAACACTATCATAAGCTGATAGATAATCAGGGTAAAGTTCCTTAATTGTATCTCTTAAAGCTATGACATCTTTTTCTTTACATGATACAAGTAAATGCTCGTAGCATGTAATCTTAGTTTTATATAATTTTGGAGCTATTAAATCATATTTCCTTAAATCCTCTACTACTTGTTGCTCATTTAAAAAGCTACTAATTTTTTTAGAAAAACGATTGTTTGTAAATAATCTACGATAGTGACATGTACCTACAATATCACTATCATGGTCGTTTTTCCAAATCCAATATAGCCCTGTTAATTCACAATAATTAGGATTTTTAGATGAAATATTGGCTCCATCATTATCTAAAAAATCACCATAATGCTCTTTATGATTAGCACTATTAAGCTCTAAAATATAATAATTAGAAGGATATTTTTGCTCAACCTTCTTATGAGCCATTACATACATTCTAAACATGTTACTTCCTCTTTAAATCCTTTTTATAAACAGCATAGAACTTAGATTTTCTTAGAATTCTTTTATGTCCAAGCCATGAAATAATTTTACGACCCAAAATTTTTTTAAGAATTTCCTTGGGCTTATTCTCTTTTCTATCATACCAAGACCCAAAGCAATGATGCTCAGAGTAGCCTCCACCCTTTTTAGGGTTTAAGCAATATCTTTCTAGATAGTCTTTTGGTAAAATTCTGATATTATCACCAATAATTTGATCAACACCACAGCATCTAAATTCTGGGAATTTTTCAATAAAATATTTAGTTACCCAATAATTAGATACCACTAGCTGATGATTTTTATCAAAATCAGATAAAAGCTTATCAAGAAGCTCCTTTATAATGGGATTTTCCTTACTAGCACCTATAACTGCAGTGCCAAGCTCACTATCTATAAAGAAACCCATAAACATTGAATATTTAGTGAATTCTTCATATGATTTATACATTTCAACATCAGTATCTATATATATTCCGCCAAATTTATATAAAACTGTAAAGCGAAAATAATCACTTAAGAATCCAGGCTTATTTTGTTTTATGCACTCAGCTACGAATGCACTATCGCCTAGATATTCCTTAAAATCATCATCCTTCCATAGCTTTATTTCAAAATCAGGCATTAATTCTTTCCAATGCTTTATATTTTCTTGTTGATCAGCTGGCATTTCTTTGTTTCCAAACCAACAACAATGTATTATTTTAGGAATAGACATAATAACCTCCTAGTTATTACTTATTTTATTAAATAAATCACATATACTATTTTTATATCTACTATACGTAAATAATTCTAATACTCTTTCTTTTGCTTTATTTCCCATTTCAGAACACATAACAGGATTATTTAACATTTTTATAATATTTTCTGCATATAATTTTGCATCTAAAAAATGGGTCTCAAGACCAGTAACATTATCTAAAGAAACATAGTTAACTCCACTACCAGGGATTGTAAATGTCACACTTGGCTTTCCATAATACATTGCCTCAGCAAGCGCAAGCCCAAACGCTTCATTTTTGGTAATAGATGGAAAGCAAAATACATCACAAGCTAGCAAATATGCTTTAAAATCCTCGTCAGATAAACGTCCTAAAAATTTAATATTTTTTAATCCTCTAGCTTGTTTTTGAAGATTTTCTGTCAATGGTCCCTTACCACCAATATATACTACTACATCTTGTGGGAGGTACTTTGCGGCTTCAACTAAGTATCCAATTCCTTTATACTTAACATGCCTTCCTATAGCAAAAAGAATTTTTTTATTTTCACATGATTTTTTAATTTCAAAAGATTTATTTACTATATCATCATTAAGTGCAAGTCTAGAATCATTGATACAATTATTAATGACAATACACTTATTTTTATGCTTTGATAGATACTTACTACCCTCAACATAATTTGGTGAGGTCGCCACAACAACATCAGCCATATCTAAAAGCTTATTATTCTGATGAACGAACAAGCCTCTGACTATCTTTTGCTTAGTTATATCTAAATGCCAATATAATATAAATTTAATATTTCTTTTTTTTATCAAAGGAATTAAATAATGGGCAACATATGGATTTGGATAATGAAAAACTATAATATCTGGATTAAAGTTATCAATAATATCCCTTAATTCTTTTTTATATGATAAGCATATAGATTGAGACAAAACCTCCACATTTTTCCCAACTCTTGTAATCGGCACATCATCAACCGTCTCTTTAATTGTATTCTTATCACTATTAAAGCAAATAATTCTTTGCTCATACTTTCCTTTTAATGCATTTACACAATCTCTAGTAACCTGTTCTATTCCTCCAATATGAGGATAATAATAATTAGGTATGTGTAGCACTTTTTTCATGGGTACTCACCTCATCTAATATTAAGAAATTAATTTGATAATCTTTTTTATCTCCTGAGATTTACTTTTTTCACAAATTAAAACTTCATTTTTATTTATCGCAATAATCATATTATGAACTCCAAGCAAAGAAACTCTTACATTTGTAGAATCCCCAACAATAATATTATTGCTTGAATCAACATTAATATAATTGATATTTTTAGAAACATTTCCATTTTCATCCTTATCAAACAATTCCTCAAATGCTTGATAACTGCCAACGTCATTCCATCCAAATGATGAAGGAATAACTGATATATTTTTTGCATGCTCCATAATTGCAAAATCGATTGAAATCTTGTTGAAATCTGCGAAATATGGCTTTACAATGCTTGCTGTTTTAACTCCTTCATTTTTATTAATAACTGAAGAAATTTTGCTGATGATATTATAATGATCCAAGGCATATTCCTTATACGCTTTCATAATAGTTTCATATTTAAATATAAACATACCACTATTCCATAAATAGTTCCCTGACTTAAAATATTGTAGTGCAATATCATACTTAGGCTTTTCCTTAAATCCTAATGAAGGTGTCGCTACATTAAGTTTAGGATTTAAAGCCTCAATATATCCATATCCTACCTCAGGATATGTAGGCTTAATTCCTAATGTAACTATTTTATTATTTAAGGCTTCCTCATAAGCTAATGATACAACATGTCTAAATTCATCCTCATCCGCAATTAAATGGTCAGATGCTAAAACACAAATTGTAGGATTATCAAAATATTTTGAAATAATTAAAGAGCCGTAGGCGATTGCTGCCGCAGTATCCTTAAACATCGGTTCAATAATAATATTTTCATCATTAACCTCAGTTAAATCCTCTTTTAAAGCTTGTAACTGAATCTCATTTGTCGCAATAAAAATTTGAGATTTATCAACTAATGGTAAAACTCTTTCATATGCTAGTCTAATTAAGGATTTTGATGAAAAAATCTTAAGTAGCTGTTTAGGCTTTTGTTTAGTAGACAAAGGCCAGAATCTTTCACCAGATCCTCCTGCCATTATTAAAAACGTAAGCATATCAACTCAACTCCATTTACACAAAAGTTCATGTTAAATTTTAACATTTTTAATTTGTTATTTCAATATTATGCCCATATTTTACTGATTTAATCGTAAAGATAAAAATAAAAAGTAGTATAAAACTACTCTTTATTACTATAATTCATTACAATCTGATAAAATTTTGATGCACAGGCTTCCCATGTATATTTCTTCAAAACCTCTTCACGACCAAATGTTTTTGTATCCAAAAGCGCATTTAGGTCAACATCATAATCGTAAGGATCAATATATATTGCACTAGATTTAAATATTTCTGGTAAGCAGCTTGTATTAGAAATAATTATTTTAGTGTTTAAGCTTAACGCCTCAAGCGGTGGAATTCCAAACCCTTCGTATATTGATGGAAAAATAAACGCTTTTGCATTTAACATTAAAGCTTTTATATCCTCATCCAAAACATATCCAAGCTCAATAACATTATCTACATGCTCAAATATCTGTTTAGATGATTTGCTAATTGCTCCACTTACAACAAATGTATAGTTTGGATTTCTTTTTGCAAGTTCATATACATATTTAGTATTCTTATTAGCCGCTATATTACCCAAGGTATAAAAATACTCATTTTTGGGCAAATTATATTTTTCTATAATATTTGATTTTCTCTCATCAACGTTTACAATATGATTCCAGCCATTTCCTAAAACATAAATGTTGTTAGGATTAGCTTTTTGATATTTTGATAAAATCTCATTCTTTGAAAATTCAGAAACTGTAAAAATAGGAAATGAAGATTTAATCGCCCTCTTATAAAATATTTGATGATATTTTGCTGATAATTTTCCTCTTAAAGAATTAAAAAATTCTTTATGCATCGCATAAGCTATATCATGAATACAAATAATTCCTGGACAAGAATAAGGCATTGTATTTAACAAGTTTATTCCAACAAGCTTTGTCTTTTTTAAATATTTGCTACATTCTTTTTGTTCCCACTTGATTCCAGAATGTTTACCATAGCTTATTGTTTCAATATTACACAAATCCATTTTTTTGGCATCGAATGGACAAACTAAAACGAATTCACCCTTAGAGCATATCTTATCTAAGGAAAGAACTAATTGTCGTGCAAATCTTTGAATACCGGATTGTCTTTGACTTAAAAATAGTCCATTAATCGCAAACATATATTTCCTCCATTAAGCCATTTTTAAAGCACTTAGCATTTCTTCTATTGTATTATCAATATCAGATGAAAGCTTATATCCAGTTAATTTATTAAATTTCTTAGAATCACCAACTAAAGACTTAATTTCATTTGCTCTTAAAAACTTCTTATTAATTTTTATTAATACCTTACCAGTTTTAGAATTAATTCCAACCTCATCAAGGCCATGGCCTTCCCACTTAATATCGACATTAAGTTTTTTATATGCCTTTTCTACAAATTCTCTAACCTTATATCCTTTACCTGTTGAAATGATATAATCATCTGGCCTATCTTGTTGAAGTGATAGCCACATTGCATAAGCATATTCCTTGGCATTTCCCCACTCTCTGATGGAGTCTAAATTACCAAGTTCTAGGATCTGCTCTTCTCCATTTTTTAGTTTGTTTATAGTATTAATTATCTTTTTTGATACAAATGCTGAGCTTTTAAATGCCGATGTATGATTATAGCAAATTCCATTCACCGCGTAAATATTATAGTTTTCTCTATATGTTTGAACCATACGATATGCAAACTCTTTAGCAATTGCATATGGTGATTTAGGATTAAACTGTGTTTTTTCATCCTGAATAGGATTAGTACCATCAAATAAATATGGTGATTCTAAATTAAATAGTTTAGTTCTAATCTCATTATTTTTAATCGCATCTAATAATCTCAGTGTTCCTAAGGCATTAACCTGTGCCGTATATTCAGGAAGCTCAAATGATAAATCAACGTGGGATTGAGATGCAAGATGATATATTTCATCTGGCTTAATACATTCAATCAAACGATTGATATTTGAGGTATCAGTCATATCGCCAATATGAGTAAAAAAGTTCTCATATTCATCAAATTCAAATAAATATGAACTAGCATATTGTGATTTTGACTGAATCATACCATGAACTTCGTAATTGTTTTCCAACAATAATTTTGTTAAATAATAACCATCCTGACTAATCACACCTGTAATTAACGCTGTTTTACGCATTTTCTTTCTCTCCTTACTCTTTGGCTTAGGAATAACTGCAATAGCCTCAAAATCCCCATTAACACTAAATTTTTCTCTTTCTGATGTTAAAATGAAGGAATCTCCTTGTTTAATCTCTACATCATCTATTGAGCCATTTCCTTTAATCACGTAAAAAATCTCAAACCCTTTATTTTTGTAAACATCTTTTCCATTTACCTTTATTTTATATAAATTAAAATGAGAATTTTTGAAGGTATCTTCCAAAGTAAAATCATAAACAATATTCTTATCATTATTATAATCTATAACGTTTAATGCATCATTTAGATGTAATTCTCTTTTTGGAAGTCTATTATAATCATATAAACGATATGTTAAATCACTCGCTTCTTGAACCTCAAGTACAAATGATCCGGCATCTAATGCATGAATGCGTCCGGGCTCAATAATCACTAAATCCCCATCTTTTATATCCTTATTAATCAAAAAATTTTCGATTGTGTTGTTTTCAATTGAATGCTTGAGTTCAGCTCCATTTTTCAAAACAACACCCGTCGTGACTGATGTAGCCTCATTTCCAGGCAAAAAATACCAACATTCAAATTTACCCAACTGATTTGCCGTACTTAACGCATACTCATCATTAGGATGAACCTGAACTGAAAGTTTTTGACTTGCTGAAATAAGCTTTAACAATAAAGGGAACTCTTTTTCCTCATAGTTTCCAAACAATTCTGGATGCTTAGTCCATAAATGCCTTAGAGTTTGTCCCTTATACTTACCATTCATAATGATTGATGATTTATTTTTATAGCCCGATACAATCCATGCTTCGCCAGTTTTATCGGGACAATCATATATCTTATTTAATTTATTTGATGCCCATGGCTTAACCTCAAAGTAAGGCTTTAAAAATAAAATCATAAATACTTATTTTGCTCCTTCTTCCTTAAATACTGCAAAAAACGTCTTAAATATTATGCTAAAATCTAATGCAAAATTTCTATTTTTAACATAATATAATTCCATTTCCATTCTTTCTTCATAAGAGGTATTACTTCTACCATGGCTTGCCCAATATCCAGTAAGACCAGGCTTAACGGTAATTAATAAATACTTCTTATCCTCATATTTTTGCAATTCTTCTAATATAATAGGTCTCCATCCCACAATTGACATTTGCCCTAAAAATATATTTAAAAGCTGAGGCAGCTCATCTAGCGATGTTTTTCTTAATATTTTACCAATTTTTGTAATTCTTGGATCATCACTTACTTTATAATTTGTTTTATATTCCTCATATTGCTCTTTAGTTAATATTTTTTCAATAGGCCTATCATCATTAATCATTGTTCTAAATTTATAAACCTTAAACAATTTTCCTTTTTTTCCAACTCTCATATGTCCATAAAAAATAGGTCCCTTAGATGTACATTTGACTAATATCATTATTATAACAAAAAGCCAGCTTAATAGAACTAAGCCTAAGCTTGAGCATATAATATCAAATAATCTTTTAAAAAATGTATATATGGGCTTGGGTGGACACAAATCATATTCATTAATACTAAGATAGTTTTGCATTTTACCTTTCATCCTAAAAGCTCCAATTTAATAATATAGTTTACATTCTAATTATATAAGTTAAATTTAACTAGAATAATACAGCTATAATGCTATTAATATTTTTTTCTATATTTATGTAAATATACATTATTGTATTTATATCTCGTTGTTCTTTTTGATTATACCACAAATTTTTACAAATTAGTATTATAAAATAGATTTTAAAGAATTATCGTGATATAATCTTAATGAATTGGTTAAAGAGGGGTTTATTATGCATGCAGTACTAAATAACACTAAAATTAAAGAATTCCTTGAAAGTAAGCTTTTTATAGTTTTAATAGGAATACTAACGCTAGGGTGCTTCGGCATAAATAGTATATATTTTACGGTAATACTATTTTGTCTTTTATTGTCCACCTTGTTACTATTTAATGCGAAGCTTTATTCAGTAGTGTCGATGGCTTCATTAATTATTGCTGGATTTAGGAAAGTAGATTTTTCATTTAAGGATGTAGGTTTATATTTTGCAATTGTGGTAGTCGCTGCGACGGTAGGACTATTAATATATAAAATAATTAAAAATAAAGAAATAACTTTTACAAGATTTAAAAAATGCTCAATAGTATATACAACCCTGTTACTTGGGCTAACAATGATAATAAGTATTATTAATAGTCCAGTAAAACTGACAACTTTAGCTCTTACGGGTTTATGGCTTGCAAATATTGCTATTATTTTAATAATGGCATATGGAGTACCAAATGACGAAAAGACTAAGCATAGTATTGCTTTTTCATTTGTTGTGCTTCTTTATATTATTTTTATTCAAACAATAATATGCTCTGCCATATATATCCACGACAGAAGCTATAATGACTTAATTGGTATCAAAGATTTTACTTTAGGCTGGGCGCTTTCAAATCATGCAGTTATACCTGTTAATATAGGAGTAGTCTTCTCTTGTTACTTGTTTTTTAAGAGTGATAAATTAAGTTACAAAATATTTTATGTTGTATCAGCTTTAATTGGTGTTTTTATTAATTGTTTTGTTGCTTGTAGAGGTGGAATGCTAGGCCTTGCAATATGCGGAATTTTAGTACTTTCTTTTGCTTTTATATATTACAAAAAATATTGGAAGATTATTCTAGCTTCTTTACTTGGAGCGATAGTTTTAGTTGTTTTAGCATTAGTCATTTTAAGAAATACTAGCTTTGTTAGTACACTCCTTTCTCATTTTAAGGATATAGGAGTTACTGATGGAGGTCGTAGTAATCACTATGATATAGTATTTTCTTTGTTTAAGGATAATTGGTTCATTGGTACAGGTTGGGGGTCTTCTCACTATTACCTTGTAACTTTAAAGGATTGGGACATTTATAATTATCACTGCTGGTTTTTACAAATTTTAGGTCCTTGTGGAATTTTAGGACTTGTTGCTTTTATAATATATTTAATTGATATATTTAGAGTTAAGAATTATAAGGATCCATTTACATTATTTGTATTCATTGTAATGGCATACGCATTAGTACACGGATTTGTTGATACTGTTATATTTAACAAGAAATTTCAATTCCTATTAACGATTTTAATAACCGCAGTTAAGTTTTATAATTATAACCCTGAAGATTTTGAATTATTGAATTAAAGGAGAAAAAAATGAAAATAATTGTTAGAGCTCAAGATTTTGGAAAAAAAGACGAAATTACACTTGCAAAGGAAATATCATCTGTTGGCTTTGATGGATTACAGCTTGCGATTAACAAAGCAATTGAAGGTGAGACTGCCGCTTATGGTGAGGTAAGTCAAAAAAGAATTGATGAAATATCAAAGGCTTTTCATGATGAAAATCTTTGTATTCCTCTTATTGGGTCTTATTTTAATCCAGTTCATTCAAATAAAGAATTGGTAGAAAGAAATGTTTTAAAATTTAAAGAGCATTTAGAATTTGCTCACTTCTTTAAAGCAGATTATATCGGTAGTGAAACCGGATCATTTAATGATGATAAATGGACATACAATCCATTAAACCGAACTGAGGAAGCTTATCAGGAGGTTAAAAGAATTTTTGGTGATTTAGCTATTCATGCTAAAAATGTTGGTTCTAAAATATCTATTGAGGGAGCTGATGGCCATTGTATGTACTGCCCTGCACAGCTTAATAGATTGGTAAGGGATATTGATAATGGTAATGTATTTGTAACTATCGACGTATTTAATTATTTAAATATGGATAATTATGATGTAAATTATCAACATAGAATTGTAGATGATTGTATTGGTTTATTAAAAGATAAAATAAGAAATATTCATTTAAAGGATTTTATTAAAACGGAGGAAAAGCTCCAGCTTGTTGGAATTGGTGAAGGACTAATGGATGTAGAATACATCATTACTTCATTTTACAATGCTGTTCCTGATGCTAATCTAATATTTGAAGGTGTTCCAAAGGATAAAATGGTTAGTAGTTATAACTATGTTAAGAATATTTTAGATAAATTAAAAGATTAATCGAACAAAATAGGAGGTTTCCCTCCTATTTTTTAATTATTCCAATTATAATTATAAACATTGAATTTAATTGACTTAAGTCATCTATTATTTCATTTACCTGCTTAGTATATTTTTCAACATCATCCGTATCAACCTTTTTAATTTTCTTTAATACTTGATTTGAAATCTTAATTGCGTCATTAACATCATTTAAGCTAGTTGTAGTCGCAATTCCTTCTAATGTATTTATAAAATTAGCAAGTACTAATTGTGTTTTTCTTAAGCTATCAATTTTATTATCCTTTTTAATATTTTTGACAACATACTCTAATCTAGTAATTTCTCTACCTAACTTAGCTTGAGTTTTTTTATAGCCTTTGTTTTTTGCATTAAAGAATTTCAAATATAGTACAAAAATAATAATTGCAAGAATTAATACACCATACCAAATTAATGCGGTAACTAAAGAATACTTTGAAGTTTGTTCTAAAATCATTTTACTCTACCTCCTTTGTTTTAATTAAAGGAAGGTCCTTTATATGTAGATCTAATTGATTATAATCAATTGGAATATTGTTATCAACAAGAACATCTAAGATTTGCTCCATCAAATCATACATTGTATCCCAATAATCATCACCTTTTGTCCAGCATTTAAGAGTATAGTTTAAATTAGAATCCTGATATTCTGTTAATCTTACTGATGGTTCAGGATTTTTAAGTACCTTTTCATGAGAATCTGCAACCTCACCAATTAATTTTTTCATTACTTCAGTTCTTGTACCATATGCAACAGGTACATTTATAACAATTCTACGTACGGGAAGACGATTATAGTTAATAATTGATGATTTAGTTGCAGAAGAGTTTGGAATAGTAATCATTATTCCATCTGCCGTTTTTAAAACTGTATTGAACATTGATATTGATACAACTTTACCTTCAACCGAATCTATTTTAACATATTCACCTTCAACAAATGGTTTTGTTGTAACAAGTAAAAATCCATTGGCGACACCTGAGATTACATCCTGCAGGGCAAGTGAAACACCTAGTGATATTACTGATGCTAATGTTACAACTGAATCAGTTGATGCTCCAAGCATTTTTAAAACACCAATGATAAGCATAATCATTAAACCAATATTTAAAATAGATATCATAAAATTTGGTATGGTCTTTTCCATTTTTGATCTATTTACTGATCTTTTAAGTATACTTATTAATACTCTAATTCCAACATATCCAAGTAATATAAAAATAATTCCTTTTGCTAAATCTACTCCATTCCCTAGAGCAAAATTTTTTAGCTGTTCCAAAATTTTATCCATCTAATCACTCCATTATAAACTATATAATTTTTTTACCTCGTGAGGCTTTAGCATTCTGTATTCTCCCTTACTCATTCCTTCGCATGTAATGCCTGCAAAAGAAACACGTCTAAGCTTTTTAACCTCAAATCCAATTGATTCAAACATACGTCTAACCTGACGATTTTTTCCTTCAGTGATTGTAATTCTTACTAATGTAGTACCATATTGCTTATCATATTCTTCAATGAATACTTGAGCCGGCTTAGTCATAACACCATCAAGTAAAATACCTTTTTTAAGCTTACCAACAAGCTCTAGGCTTAAATGCCCATTTATTCTTGCCAAATATTCCTTTTCAATATTATTTGCGGAATTTATTAATCTATTAGCTAACTGGCCATCGTTTGTCATCAATAAAACACCCGAAGTATCATAATCTAATCTTCCTATTGGGAAAATACGATTCTTTTTAACCTCAGCTTGCATCAAATCCATAACGGTTCTTCTTCCTCTATCATCACTAACTGTTGTTAAATATCCAGTTGGCTTATAAAGTACATAATATACTTTATCCTCTTTAACAATAAGCTTATCATCAACCTTTACCTCATCAGTTGGAAGAACCTTAGTTCCTAGTTCCGTTACAACCTTACCATTAACTGTAACTCTACCTTCTAATATTAATTTTTCGGATGCTCTTCTTGAGGCCACGCCACAAGATGCCATCACCTTTTGTAAACGAATTTCTTCTGCCATTCAAATCATCTCGACTTTCTTTATATATTTCATAAGAATTATAGCATATTATTCTTTAAATTTATAGGCAAATTATAGAAAAAAGGCACAGGATTATCTCCTATGCCTAATTTATTTAATTCAATTACATTGATTCATGAATTGTACGGCTGATAACATCATCTTGTTGTTCTTTTGTTAACTTAATGAAGTTTACAGCGTATCCTGAAACACGAATTGTAAGTTGTGGATACTTCTCAGGGTGCTTTTGAGCATCTAATAATGTTTCACGATTGAATACGTTAACATTTAAATGGTATCCACCATCAGATACATAAGTATCTAACATTTGTACTAGATTATCTACCTTTTGTGACATTTTCTTATCCTCCTAATAATTAGTCTTCATCCTTACCAAGAGAGTTTGGTGTAATTGAGAATGTATTAGAAATACCATCTCTTGAGTAGTCATATGGAAGCTTAGCAACTGATTCTAGTGAAGCTAATGCTCCGTGAGAATCACGACCATGCATTGGGTTTGCACCTGGTGCAAGTGGCTCTCCAGCCTTACGTCCATCTGGAGTATTACCAGTCTTCTTACCATAAACTACGTTAGAAGTGATTGTTAAGATTGACATTGTAGGAATAGACTCACGATATGTATAGTGCTTCTTAATCATATTCATGAATGTCTTAACTAGCCATACAGCGATTTCATCTACTCTATCATCATTGTTACCATACTTAGGGAAATCTCCTTCAGTCTTGAAATCAACG
>CAMEKY010000009.1 GCA_945921565.1 uncultured Clostridium sp.
TGATGCGTCCTTGTCAAGTCCATTGAATCTTGCGATTATATCGGCATGGTATGGTATTTCATAATTTGGTACAACTGGATCACCATATCTTTTAATTTCAACATTCTCACTATCATCCTTACCTACTGGTACTGATTCATCAACTATCTGAGGGATAACCATCATAATTTTTTGAAGATTCTCTGACTTTGCAGCAATTAAAGGTTCAAGTTCTGCAATTCTTTCATTATTTTTAGCAACTGTGGCTTTAATCTCATTAGCCTTATCAATTTCCTTGTTCTTCATTAAAGCCCCAATTTGCTTGGAAAGATCATTTCTTGATGCACGCAAGGTTTCACATTCTTGCTTAGCTGCTCTAATACACTTATCTAACTCAATAGCCTCATCTACAAGTGGTAGCTTTTCATCTTGAAATTTCTTTTTAATGTTATTTTTTACAACCTCGGGATTCTCCCTTACAAATTTAATATCTAGCATTTTAATTCTCCTCCTTAAAAATAAAAAAATCCTTAGACTAAATCTAAGGACGAATTATCGCGGTGCCACCTTAATTCTAGGATAACCTAGCTCTTTAAGCCTTTAACGCAGGCATACGATTATCTCAAAGGCAGATTCACATCAAGTATATATCTATTTTCACCAACCATAGACTCTCTAAAATATAGCTTTTAATGCTACTATTCCTTATCATCGATATTCAAACATAATTATAACTTATTTTTGTGGTTTGTCAATTGTTATTTATTTTGACTGTGGATATTTACGATGAAATTCCTTTCCAAGCTCTTTTAATAGTGCTTCGGATGAAGTTTTACTTAAAACATTTGTTGATGCAGCCTTAACATTTTCACACGAATCAGCATTTGTAATTGATACATCACAAGAGCTTAAAAAATACTCATCATATTCATGCGTACCAACTCCGACTATCTTATCAAATTTAGTCTTTAAATCTAATATGCAATCAAGCTTTAAAACATTTGCAGAATATATTTTTAAATAGCTATATCCAATATATTCCTCGTCCGCATCCTTTTCGTAACAATCATATTCTGCTAAATACAATTTAGAGGCAAACGAAGTGCTCATAATAATCTCTTTTAGCTTCTGATTTACCTCTTTTTTCTCAACACATACGTAGTAGCATACATCCTTTGTATGTGGAGCCTCACCTGGTATATAGCAGCTATAGGCACTGTTTTTCCTGTTTTTAGCATATACAGCCTCCGCCTTACTACCGATATGTTCATTATATGTATACAACACATTATCATCAATAATATTAATAAAAGGCGATATATTATGCTCCTTAAAGATTTGTTTTAATCTTACCACACAATCAATATCAATATTTTGAACATGTGAATACTCAAATGTATTTAGATCATACATTGCCGCGCCAGATAGACAAATAACTGGTACTTTAGGCTTTGCACTACCTATCATTTTAATCATTATAACAGGAGATCTTGTAGTAAAATATGTAACATTAGCCCCTGCATTCATCAAAGCATTTACCTTAAACGCATTATAGCCATTAACCTCATCATTATCAT
The DNA here is from genome assembly GCA_945921565.1 of uncultured Clostridium sp. Lineage (GTDB taxonomy): Bacteria > Bacillota_I > Bacilli_A > Acholeplasmatales > Anaeroplasmataceae > CAG-307. The sequence continues at coordinate 1,557 of CAMEKY010000009.1, forward strand.
TTTTATATATTCCATCCATACCTATTACATATAATGAATCTTTATTCTTATGTCTAGGCAAATGAAAGAAATTGACCATTAAAGCTACTAGTATACCAATTACTGTTGATAAAATCCGATTTGGACCGTAAATGATTGGATTTGTACCCAAGCTTGTCATTACAGCTGTTAGTGTTAATACTGCTATAAATGAGCACTGAGGTCTCTTGATTACATTACAAAACCAAATAACTGCTATAACTGAAAGTGATGAAACAAGAACTGGTGCAATAAAGGATAAAACAAAACTCAAATTAACATCTGCACTTGAAAACTCGTTAGAGCCTAAGAAACCACTTCCAAACAAACCATTTGAATCCTTTGTCGGATTGCCTGTTGCGGAGATATGCTGAAATGGCCATTCAAGCCTAAAAGCATATTGGTATATAATTATAACTATCAAACCAAATAAACCACCAATAACTGATGCAGACAAACGTAGCTTTGCTTGAGATAGTGATTTTTCCCTATCTGTTGAAACTGAATACGCTGTTGCTAAACAAGCAAAAAATGGTGTATAAATTTGAGTTGAAATCTTAAAACTTGATACCCAATCAGAATTAAAAGCATAAGCTATCACCAATATCAAAAAATATATCATTAAACATATAAAAACTGAAATTGCAGTTTTAATATTGCGCATACCTATCTTAAACATACTTCTACTCCTTAATAAACTACTTGTTTATTATACAATAATTTATTCTTTATGAAAATAAGAATATAAATAAAAAAAGGCAGAAGCCTTTTATTATTCTAGAGGAATTGCGGTTGTATTTTTATCTACTCCAACAACCATGTTTGTTTCAACGTTACTAACAGCGTCAATTGCAAGTAAACTATCTACAACGAAATCACGATAATATTGTAGATCCTTTGCAACAATTTTTAATAAAAATGCACCATCGCCGGTTATTGTATAGCATTCAACAACCTGGCTAATCTCTTTAATAGTCTTAACAAAGTTTGAGGATGTTTCTCTATTTAAAGGATTTAAATTCACCTTTGCAAAGGCAGTTACTTCATAACCCATTTTCTTTTCATCTACAATGATAGTAGTTTTTGCAATAATCCCCTTTTCCTTAAGGTTTTTTGTTCTTAATAAGCATGATGATTGTGCAAGACCAATACGCTTAGCTAATTCTAAGTTTGAGATTGATCCATCCTCTTGAAGAATTTCAAGGATTTTACGATCATAACTATCTAGTTTTTGTCCCATTTTATCACTCCATTCAAATATTTACGATACCAATTGTATCAAATTAAAGTAAAAAAGTAAATAGATTTTTTAAATAAAATTCTATGCTTTGACATTATTTTGAAATTTTATCCACGGAAGCGGACAATTTTTATAAATAATTCGCCAAAATTGCTACATTTTCTCAAAATAATAATATTCCATGTCTCTATTTACAACCTCTTTAAGTATTTTAAAGAAGTTGGTAAAGCTTCTAACCGTTACTATTGATTTAATATTCGGATTAGAAACATATTCCTCTAATACCTTCTTAAGTGGCTCCTCATCACCAATTTTAAATATATGTAATCCTATTTGATGACTATTAAATGAATCTCTAATTGAAACAACTTGATATTCCTCAACCGTTATAGAGTCAATTGACAATCTAATTTGTCCATAATGACGCATCATATAGCTATACTCAAGCTCAATGTTCTTTTTATAATCCATATTTAGCATTAGCTGATATTTATCATGGATTATATCAATATTTCTATCTGAGATTTCAATCCCAAAATACGCTAAATAATCACATATCTCATCCCTTGATTTATGCTCCATCTTTAAAATATAAATTAAGGCCAAAACCTTCGCAGAGTATGTGTACCCCTTAACACAAAGCTTTGAAGCAGTTTGTGAGGTATATATTACACTATTATCAATACACTCATCATTTTTACAGCTGTATCCCAGATTTTTAACCCTAACATATGCTCCAGTTGAAAACTGAATAACCTTATTAGAAACTGTATAACGATATTTTAGCTTTGACCCACATAGCGGACATAATGCAAATTCTGGCTTATATATTTTAGTTCGTTCCATTTTATCACTTCCTAAAGCCTTGAATATTATAAGAAAAAAAATAAAAAGCCGCAAGACTTTTTAATTTTTATTTAAAAAATATATCCAATTTTAATAATTGTCATATGTATAAACTTTGGTTGGTTTATGATATAAATAATAGGCCAATCCAACGGAAAACAAAATTAAGCCTCCACCAACCGCAAAAAACATAACATTATATCCTACCACCAATATTGGCACAAAGCAGGCTGTAGCAAATAGACTTAATGTATAATAGTTTTTTTTAAATAATAGGTGATAGCCATTAGCCATTATTATACTTATTATAATAAACCACTTAAAGCTACTACTAAGCATTACCATCGAAACTATTGCTAATATGTTTAAAATAATAGAGCATAAATAAAATGCCCATTTAGGTAATCTATGAACATAATATTTATAATCATGGTCATAATTAGAATAGTCAAATGCTGTCTTAAATATTAAGGCTTCTTCTATTACAATCATCATAAATAAAATACAATCCTTATTAAGCTCATTAAAGCTTATAAGCATATAAGCAAGGGGAAAGATAAGGCTCGATAAAATTACTAATAGATTGCTTTTAAATAAATATTTCATCTTGAAAAAATCCTCGCAAAAGCATCCATTACATTGTTTACCTGCTCAGATACAGCCTCACCAAACGCACATTCGTTTGAAAAATGCTCGCAATTATTAGTTACAATATTATATCCCTTGCGACCTAAGCAGGAGTAGGCATAATTTACAATTTCCTGAGGGTCTCTTACCTTCTTTTTTTCCTCATCATTATATACTCTTACCTCTAATTCTCCATCCTTTAAAAAAGTCTTTAAATCTGTAACCACAACAGAAGCGGTGCTTGGGTCTGTTTCATGACCAGGAACTAATGATGCAAAATGGATTACATGTTCATCATCTACATAAATACCATGATGACTGTAAAGGCCTCTATTTACTCTAATTTGACAACCATATGTTGGTTTTATTTTCTTATACATCTTACCACCTAATTTAATTCATCGTTATTTGTAATAATATCTACATCTCCTGATACACTTTTGATATCAGAATCAATATAACTTGTATTTTCAACTATTATATCACCTGATACACTGCTAGCCTTTAGCATTCCAACTCGACATTCTCCTAGTACTATATCTCCTGACACACTATTAATGCTCATTTTCTCTTTAGAATCGATATTATAAAACTTAATATCACCAGATACACTTGAGGCTACAATTTCTACTGCACTTAAATCTTTAATTTTCATATCGCCTGATAAATTTTTAAGAAGTACCCTATTATACATAGCACCATCGGGAACATAGATTGTAACTTTTCCTCTTTTCATTCCTAAGTGATTTTGATTACTAATCGATTTTAATCTAAAAATACCATCCTCACTAATCACCTCATAATACTCTTTCTTAGTCTTAGAAAATTTAATATCAATTTCTGCTAAATTAGATGATAAAACCTCAACATCATCCACAATAACATCTACTTCTATTTCCTTATTTTTTTCTAAATATTTATCATTTACAATGTTAGGATTAATATTTTTTACCTCACTTGCACAAGAGCCAGCATTCTCAAATTTATACTTATTATTTGACATAGATATCTCCTCTTATTCTAATTCTTTTTCTATAATACCATTATATAATTGAAATATCTAATATGCAAATAAATTTCTACTCAATTTTAATATCTACTCCAATTTTTTTAAGCTTGTTTTCTAAATCCTCGTATCCTCTTTTGGCGATTTCCCCATCCAAAATAGTGGTAGTCCCTTTAGCATATAAACTTGCAATAAGCACCGCAAAAACACCTCTTAAATCATATCCCTTAACCACTGACCCTTCTAATTTGGATGGATGAACATATAAATAATCCTCTTTTTTTTCTACTTTCGCATTCATCATCAAGAATGATTTCGCATACGCAAACCTACTACTATATATATTATCTTTAATGATTGATGGAGTTTTTGCATATAGCGCTAAAGCTGCAATTAAAGGTTGGCAATCGGTTGGAAAGCCTGGGTATGATGAGGCATAAACTCTTGTACCAAGCAAATCTGATTTTTTTGCAATCAACTTATGTTTTCTAACCTTAATTTTTCCTCCCATTTCTTTAAGCTGCTTAATGACTTGCCTCATGTGCTCATTAGGACTGTGTTTAATCACAAGCCTATTAGATAGTAATCCTATCATTAAATAGCTTGCAGATTCTATCCTATCATATAGATTATCAAACCTTACATATCTTTTTAACCTAGACTTGGAAGCTATTAATAGATAATCCTTCATTTCATATATTTTGTAACCAATTTTTCTTAAAAATTTTATAATAGCCTTAACCTCTGGCTCATTAGCATAATAATATATTTTTACAACCTTATTTAAGTACCCCGCTAAAAACAAAGCGTTGATTGTAGCACCAACACTTCTGGTTTTAAAAAATACATCGTGAGGATGGTCAGATATTTTTTCTCCCTCTATGAACCCGTTATTTTTTATTCGATAGCCTAGTGACGTAAATGCCATATAGTGAAAATCTAGTCCTCTTGTACCTAAATCACATCCTCCAGGATACGCCAATTGAACCTTATTAAAAAGCGCAAGCATAACTCCCATCATATAAGAAGAAGCTCTTATTTTTGTTACCGCATTTATTACAAGGCTTTTATAGGCGATATTTCTTGAATCAAGTTTTAAAACATTCTTATTAAATGTTACTTCTACATTTAAAGCTTTAACTACCTCAAGAAGTGCAAAAACATCATCAATTCTCGGCACATTTTTAATTACAACTACCCCTTTTGTTAATAATGCCGCACAAATCAGTGGTAATGCCGTATTTTTTGATCCACTTATATTAACACTACCACTAATTTTACTTCCCCCATTTATCCTAATCACACTATCACCATCTAAAGTATAACAACGTGTATTTAAAAAAAATGTAAAAAAGAAAAGCCGTTTTATAGCTTTTCTCTAATAATTTATTAAATATATTTTAGTATTTTGTTAAATATCTATTGATTTCCCACTCTGATATGTGAGTACGATATTCATCCCATTCAAGACTCTTAGCCTCAATAAGCTTTTCAGTTATATGAGTTCCCATGGCATTCTTGATTAGCTCATCGGCCTTGAAACATTCAATTGCTTCATGAAGATCAGCGGGAAGAGCCTTAATACCTAGATTTTCTCTTTCTGCTTGGTTTTTCTTAAATAGATTAGTACGAACTGGTTCAATCTCAGGACAGTTTCCATCAATACCATCAAGCCCAGCAGCTAGTAATGCAGCACATGCTAAATATGGGTTTGCTGCCACATCCACACTTCTTACCTCAGCACGAGTTCTATTTCCACGAGCCGCAGGAATACGAATCATAGTTGAACGATTTGAATCAGACCAAGCAATATAGCATGGAGCTTCATAGCCTGGTACAATTCTTTTATATGAATTTACAATTGGGTTAGTAATTAATGCAAATCCTCTTGCATGGCTTAGAATACCGTTAATCCATTTACGGCAAACATCCGAAAGACCATTTTCAGAATTTTTATCAAAGAAAACATTTTTTCCATCCACATCAGTAAGTGATGTGTTGCAGTGCATACCAGAACCATTGATTCCAAAAATAGGCTTAGGCATAAATGTCGCATGTAATCCATGTCTTTTGGCAATATTCTTAACTACAAGCTTAAATGTTTGAACCTTATCACAAGCCTCAAGTGCATTATCAAACTTAAAGTCAATTTCATGTTGACCATTTGAAACCTCATGATGAGCAGCCTCAACTGTAAAGCCGATTTTTTGAAGCTCAAGAACGATATCACGACGACAATCCTCTGCACAGTCAATAGGTGATACATCAAAATATCCACCATTATCATTAAAATCAAGGGTTGGCTTACCATCCTTCATTTTAAATAAGAAGAATTCGGGTTCAACCCCTACATTGAACTTTGCATATCCTTTTTTGCGCATGTTCTCAAGTGTCCTTTTTAAAATTCCTCTTGGATCTCCAGGAAAAGGCTCTTTACCTGTAGGCGATGTATGTGATATCTGATAAACATCACAAATAAAACGTGCAACCTTACCATATGATGTATCCTCCCAGCTAGATACTAAGAATGTATTTAAATCTGGAACTAAGAACATATCAGCCTCTTCAGTACGAACAAATCCTTCAACTGATGAACCATCAAACATAATCTCATTGTTTAATGCATCATCAAGTCTATGGGAAGGAATTTCAACGTTTTTCATTTGACCTTCCATATCCGTAAATTGCATACGAATATATTTAATATTTTCCTCCTCGCAAATTTTTTTAATGTCTTCTTTTGTGTAACCCATTTTCATTTCCTCCATTATAGCATGGCATAAAAAAAGGATGCAAAAACGATGTTTTCGCACCCTTGCTTATTAAATATTACTTGAAAGCGCCATTGCTTATATATTTAGTTTATGCAAAATAAACTCTTTTGTCAAACATTAAAACGTTTTCTTTTAATAAAATCATTTTTTTACTTAACTAATTAAGACTTTCTAGAATTTGGGTGGCAGCCTGAAGCTTTGTAATTCGATGTTGCATCGAATAATCTAATATGTATTTATAGCTATCTTCCTCTGACATACCCTTTTTCATTAAAGAAAGCTTTGCCTTTTTTACCATACTATCTTCTAAAATCTTATTCTTATAGTTACATATTTGTTGGTTCTTTTGAACTATTATATCGTTTAGCTTGATTGAAATAGGAATTATTTCTCCTAATGATTCAATATGTCTGTAATCAAGCAAAATAAAATTTGGAAGGTTAATATAATTATAATATGGTCCAGTTTCAATTTGCCTATTAAGCACAGCCACTATAACGTTATCCTTAATAATTAAATCTAAATAATTATACGCTTCATGCAGAATAAGTGAATCAATAATGACTACATTAGGATTATACCTATTTTCCATCATTCTATAATCACATAATCCTAAGCTACTTTTTATTATTTCATATCCTTCTAGCTGTTTATTTATTTGATATTCAGTTTTCTCATCATTTGTATATATTAATACCTTTTTCATTTATCTCACCACTTGTTGGTGCTTACTCATAAGCTTTAAAACCTTATTTTTAACATCATCAAGCTCTTCTGAATTGGCCCTCAAGGCCAAATCAATTAACTCTGCAACCTCACAAAAATCATTTTCCACAAAACCCCTGCTAGTCATTGCGGCTGTACCTACTCTTATTCCTGATGTAATTTGTGGAGATAATGTCTCCCCTGGAATAGTGTTTTTATTAACCGTAATATTTGCAGCTCCAAGCTTTTCTTCAGCTTCTTTACCTGTTAAATTTATACTTTGAAGCACATCGATTAAAATTAAATGATTATCGGTACCATCTGAAACAAGATTGTATCCAAGCTCTTTTAATCTTTTTGCAAAAGCATGTGAATTCTTAATTATTTGAGAAGCATAATCCTTAAATTCGTCCGATAATGCTTCCTTAAATGCTACAGCCTTTGCCGCAATTACATGCATTAAAGGCCCGCCCTGGCAACCTGGGAATACTGCCGAATTTATCTTTTTATATATATCATGATCATTTGTTAAAATAACACCACCACGAGGTCCTCTTAGTGTTTTATGAGTTGTAGTTGTAACTACATGAGCATAATCACATGGATTTTGATGCAATCCTGCAGCTACAAGCCCTGCAATGTGTGCCATATCAACCATTAGATAAGCACCAACCTCATCAGCTATTTGCCTAAACTTTTTAAAATCAATCGCTCTTGGATACGCGGATGCTCCTGCTACAATTAGCTTAGGCTCTACCTCTTTTGCAATTCTTAATACCTCATCATAGTCAATTCTTCCAGTCTTTGGATCAACTCCATATGAATAAAATGTGTAATCAACACCTGAAAAGCTTTTTGGATGCCCATGAGTTAAATGACCACCATCAGACAAGTTCATACCAAGAACCTTATCACCTTTATTTATAAGCGCAAAATATGCGGCCATATTAGCTTGTGATCCTGAATGAGGCTGAACATTCGAATACTTAACGTTAAATAGCTTTCTTACTCTTTTATTCGCTAAATCCTCTACCTCATCAATAAATTCACAACCACCATAATAGCGATGTCGACTATAACCTTCGGCATATTTGTTTGTTAATATTGACCCTTGGGCCTCTAGCACTGCTTCTGACACAAAGTTTTCTGAGGCAATAAGCTCGATATGCGTTTCCTCTCTCTTAAGCTCTTTATTAATAGCTTCAAATATCTCTACATCTACATTTTCTAATTTCATCACTAATCACCAACTTCATTTTATTTATATTAATTTATTTAATTCATTATACTTCTTTATAACCACATTATTCAATAATTTTCTTCATTTTAAAAGAAAATAATCTTTTCGATAGTGAAAAATTAAAAAACAAAAAAGAACCTCACGGTTCTTTTACATTATATGTATCTTTCTGTTTTCAAAATCTACAACAACCTTTTCAGATACTGCAGTAGGAATATTCTTGCCAACAAAATCTGCTCTTATAGGTAATTCTCGATGTCCTCTATCTACGACAATCGCAAGTTCAATTTTAGCAGGACGTCCAAAATCCATAATCGCATCCATTGCAGCTCTTACTGAACGACCAGTAAAAAGTACATCATCTACTAATATTACTGTTTTACCAGTAACATCATGATTAAAGTTTAGTTCAACTAAAGAATTCTTTTTTTCATCATCACGGTGCTTCTGAATATTGATTGATTCAACCGGAATTTCGATTCCTTCTAATTCCTCAATAATTCGTTTAAACTCTAAAGCAATTGGTAGGCCCTTATTTAAAATACCAACTAAAACAATTTGCTTTAAATCTTCATTCTTTTCAATGATTTCATGGGCAATACGCTTAAGAGTACGGCTAAATTGTTCACTCTCAATAATAGTCTTCATTTTTTTAAAAAATAAAGGTGCATTCTGCACCTATTATTCCTCATCCTCAATAATTTCTTCAATATTTGCATTGTGATGAACAGCTTGAACATCTTCACATTCACCAAGCATTTCAAGCATGTGCTCAAATTTACCCTTAGTTTCATCATCTAAGTCAACTAATGTTGTTGGGAATAAATTAACCTCATCTGTATCAAATTCAAGATCTTCTTTTGCAGCTACTAATGCTTCACGAATTGCAGTGAAGTTTTCTGGAGCTGCTACAATTGTAACATATCCATCCTCATCAGTAGACATATCCTCAAAATCACAACCAGCTTCCATTAAAGCCTCCATAGCTTCATCCTCAGAAAGTCCATTAAACACGAACTTAGCTTGACGATTAAACATAAAGCTTGCAGAAGCACCAAAATTTCCACCAGTCTTTGTAAATGCAGCACGTACAGATGAAACAGTACGGTTAACATTATCAGTTAAGCATTCGACAATAACCGCAACATTACCATTACCCATACCTTCATAAGTAGTTTCCTTCATAGCTCCAGAATTAATTCCCTTGGCTTTTTCTATTGCACGCTTGATAACGTCTGCAGGACACTGATCCTTCTTTGCACGTTCGATAGTCTTCTTTAGAATTTGATTCATTTCTGGATCAGGAACACCAGACTTTGCAGCTTCAAGGATTTCTTTACCCCATTTAGAATATTTTTTTGATTTCATTAATGCTGTTTTTGCCATTGAGGCAGCACGAACTTCATGAGCTCTACCCATAATTATACATCCTTTCGATATGGTCTATATCCATATTTATATTAGTTTTTGACTGTTATATTATATTCTCAATATAAGACTTTTTCAAGATTTTTTTACATTTTTTTAGGATTTTAGTACTTTTTATTAAAATATATGTATGTAAAGAAATATGTCAATCCCATTACAATAATCACACTACCAAGTGAATAGAATAAAAGCTTACTGAAAAAACCTGCAATTATCATTTCTAATGCTGTAACATATAACAAAAATTTCATTGTAAAGGTTGTAGTTCTTTGCTTAATATACACATTTCTTTCATCATTCTTTTTTATAAAATAATTTGTTGCATAATCTTCACTAGCAATAATTCTTACATAGAAAAATATTTTTGCAGCTATAACTAGCTCGCATGCAACTAAAACTAAAACTCTTAGAATTTCTAAATCCAGTGGGTCATCCCCGCCAACTGATTTATAAATATATCCTAATACAAAATAAGCAATAATTGGTAATACAATCGCAAGTGACATAACTACTAGCTTCCCAATAGTATGCTTGCGCTTTTTGGCATAATCAAACTGCATATTATTCACCTTCCTCTTCAAGAATAAAAATATCCTCTACTCTTCTTTGAAATACTCTTGCAATTTTAATGGCTAAAACTAAAGACGCGGTATATTTGCCACTTTCTATTGATATTATTGTTTGTCTTGTAACTCCTACGAGTCGAGCAAGCTCCTCTTGAGTCATCTTTCTTGACTTTCTTAGTTGTTGAACCCTATTTATCATTTCCACAACTCCTCACTATTTCATGTTAAGTATACCATACTTCATAATCATTTACAAACCTTATTTTAAGGTGTCTTTTTCTAATGTTTCCAAAATATCGCATACCTTAGGCATAATTTCATTTAAAGAGCCATTCTCAAATGGATTTTTTAATCCTACTGCATCAAGAAGTCCTGTAAATGACTTAGACCCACCTAGCTTACATAAATCATAATATTTACTCCAGGCGTTTTCGTGATTCTCATTATTTAATACTAAAAACTGGAATGCACATACCTGAGCAAGGGTATAGTCAATATAATAGAATGCTGTGGAAAAAATATGGGACTGACGTTGCCAGTATCCACCATTTTCATAATACTTATTTCCGTCATAATCCTTCCATGGTGTATATTCTTTTTCAATCTTTGCCCAATATTTTTTACGCTCTTCTGGTGTTGCATTTGGATTTTCATAAACAAAGTGTTGAAAATCATCAACGCATGTACCATAAGGAATAAATGTTATCGCCTCAGCTAAATGCTTAAATCTGTATTTAGCCGCATCATCTTCAAAGAATAAATCCATATATGGATGAGCAAAAAACTCCATGCTCATAGAGTGAATTTCACATGCCTCAAGTGTTGGCCAATAAATATCACTTATTGGTAAATTCTTAGCGGCTGTATAGCATTCAAATGCATGTCCTGCTTCATGTGTTAATACATCAACATCACCCATAGTTCCATTAAAATTAGAGAAAATAAATGGTGCTTTATAATCTGCAATAACTGTACAGTATCCACCACCTTGTTTATTTGGCTTAGTCTCAAGGTCCATTAACTCATTTTCACACATAAAGTTAAAGAACTCCTTAGTTTCAGCCGAAATACTTGAATACATTTGCATAGCTTTATTTACTAATTCATCCTTATTTCCTTTTGGTTTAGGATTTCCATCACGATAAAACATTGGAATATCATAATTCTTAAAATCAGTAATTCCTATTCTTTTAGCCTGAGAGGCAATAATCTTCTTAGCTATTGGTACAATAACCTCTTTTACTTGCTTGCGATATAAAGCAACATCATGCTGATTGTAATCGCTTCTTCCAAGACGTATATATCCAAAATCAATATAATTGTCGTAACCCATCTTCTTTGCCATTGTATCTCTCACATGAACAAGCTTATCATAAATCTCATCAACAGTAGACTCAATTGAGCTCATAAACTCAGATACCTTTTTTGTTGCCTCCTTACGAATGCTACGGTCAGGGCTATTTGCATAAACTGTCATTTGAGATAAATTATTAATTTTTCCATCAAATTCAATTTTTGCAGATGCAAGTAGCTTATCATATTCAGTAACCAATTTAGATTCAGCTACTAAATCATCCATAATTTTTTCATCAAATGCCTTAAAGCCTAGCTCATACATCATAAATAACTGCTTGCCATATACCTCTTCAAGCTTATTTCTATACTTTGATGAAACTAAGCTCTTTAAGTATTCATTAATCGCATTTTGAAATGCAGGTCCATTCGTATCAAAATAATCCTGCTCAGCTTGATAAAATTCATCTGCTGTATTAATACTATTTCTAATTGAACATAAGGTTGAGGCAGTTTGATAATGCTCTATAACCCTTTGAGTTTCCTCCATTACTTTTATACATTCTTCAAAGCTTTTTGCGTTATCTACACTGCATTTAGCGTTTGCTAAGGTAGTGCAGAATTCATCTAAATTTGGTCTTACATATTCATATTCATTAAATTTCATTTCATCCACCATCCTATTTTAATCCATTATACACCTTGATGAGTTAAAAAACTATTCATTTTTTAAAAAAAGCCTAGCAAACTGCTAGACTTTAATGTTATACTTCTTCAAATTGGGAATTATAAAGCTGAGCATAAAAACCATTTTGGGCTAGGAGCTCCTCATGATTTCCTTGTTCAATTATATTTCCATCCTTTAATACTAAAATTAAATCAGCATTCTTAATTGTAGAGAGTCTATGAGCAATTACAAATGATGTTCTTCCCTCAGTTAATTTATCCATTGCATCCTGAATTAGAATTTCCGTTCTTGTATCTACATTTGAAGTAGCCTCATCTAATATAAGCATTGGACTATTTTGAATCATTGCTCTTGCGATTGTAAGTAATTGTCTTTGTCCTTCAGATAGAGCTGTTTTTTCGGATAATACTGTATCTAATCCATGTGGCTGAGCCTCAACAAAATGCCATAAATTTGCAGCCTTACATGCTTTTATAACATCATCATCTGTTACATTTTCTTTAGAATATACAATATTTTCTCTAATTGTACCATTAAAAATCCATGTGTCTTGTAATACCATTGAGAATAATCCTCTTAGATATGACCTCTTCATTTCTTTAGTATTAACACCATCAATCAAAATTGTACCCTCGTTAATCTCATAAAATCTCATTAATAGATTAACAATAGTTGTTTTACCTGCACCTGTAGGGCCAACAATCGCAACCTTATAGCCAGGTTTTATTATGGCACTAAAGTCTTTTATAACTGGTTTATCCTCATAATAGCTAAACTTAACATGGTCAAATACAACCTCACCAGTTACATTATCAATTTGTGCATTGCTATTGTAATCACTCTCTTGCTCTGCAACACCCAAAAATTCAAATACACGCTCAGAGGAAGCTGCCATTTGCTGCAAATATGTCATAACCTGAGAAATTTGTTGAATTGGAGATCTAAATAAGTTTAGATAAATAACAAATGCTGTAATTGTTCCTATTTCAATTGAGCCAGCTTTATAAAGAACACCACCAACTACACAAATAAGTACATAATCAACATTTGAGATAAAGTTAGAAATAGGCATCATTAGGCTTGATAAAACATTAGATTTCCAAGCATTTTGATATATTCTATCATTTGACTCTGAGAATTCCTTAATAGCCTCCTCTTCACCATTAAATGCTTTAACAACAATCGCACCACTATACGATTCTTCTACCGTACCATTTAATGCACCAAGAGCAATTTGTTGGTCCCTAAAGTATTTTTGACTTATTTTTGCAATAATCATAATAAATATGAATGTTACTGGCACAATCGCAATCGTAGTAAGTCCCATTTGCCAGCAAGTAACCATCATCGCAATAACTACACCAAAAAGCATTGTTATAGATGATACTAATGATGTAATTGATTGATTTAATGATTGACCAATTGTATCAACGTCATTTGTCACACGAGATAATATATCACCATAACTTGAATGATCAAAGTATGAAAGAGGAATTTTATTAATTTTTTCACTTATTTCCTGGCGGAATTTCTTCGTTACACCTTGATTTACGCCTGTTAGAATAAATGATTGTAAATAGCTTAAGACAAAGCTTGCGACGTAGAAGGATAATAGTAAAATACCAGTATTTCTAATAATCTTAAATAATTCAGAAGTTTCTACATAAGCACTACCATCTGCTAAATAAACTCCATTTATGTATAGATTATTTTTATTGTAGAATATCTTTGCAGCTGCAGTAGAAATATCAGACAGCTTAGATGGGCCAATAATTGATAAAACACATGCAATAATTGTACAAGCAATCGCTATAATCATTGGTATATAATATGGCTTAATAAATAAGGCTAATTGTTTAATACTTTTCTTAAAATTTTTAGGCTTTGCACCACCACGGCGAGCGCCATGATGACCACCCATAGGACCCTTAGGAGAATTCATTTTTCCACTCATAAACCTAATTCCTCCTTTGACAATTGTGATAAGGCAATTTCTTTATAAACACTACAATTTGCAAGTAATTCCTCATGCTTACCATATCCTACAACCTTACCATCATCTAATACAACAATCTTATCTGCATCCTTGATTGTACCAATTCTTTGAGCAACAATAACCACAACAGAATCACTAGTTATTTCCTTTAATCTAGAGCGCACTAGCTTATCTGTTTTATAGTCAAGAGCTGAGAATGAATCATCAAATAGATATATTTTAGGCTTTGAAGCTATTGCTCTTGCGATACATAGACGTTGCATCTGCCCACCAGAAACATTCTTTCCGCCTTGAGCGATATGTGATTCATATTTTTCATCCATTTGCTCAATAAATTCATCTGCGGCCGCAATATGAGCTGCGTTTTTCATTTCCTCATCAGTCATATTTTGGTTCCCAAATCCAATATTTGATTTTACTGTCCCAGCAAATAAGAATCTTTTTTGTGGAACATAGCCTATAACATTTCTTAAATCGTGCTTAGAATAATTCTTGACATTTTTACCATTAACAAGAACATCACCCTTTGTCGTATCATAAAAACGAGGAATCATATTCATAATTGTTGTCTTTCCTGCACCTGTCGATCCAATGATGGCTAAGGTTTCACCAGCCTTAACATCAAAGCTAATGTCTTCTACAACTGGATGCTCTCCATTCGGATAATTAAATGTCACATTCCTAAATTCAAGACTAGTTTCACCATCTATGGTTTCTTTAACTAGAGGATCAGTAATCTTATTTTTTGTATCAAGAACCTCCAAAATACGCTTAGCCGAAACTGCAGCACGAGGAATCATTACTGTAAGCATAGCTACCATCATTAAGCTCATTAATACCTGCATAGAATAACTAGCAAATGCTTGTAAATCAGGATAGCTTACCTTTGCTTGGTTAATTTGATAAGCTCCAACCCAATAAACAATTAAGCTTATTCCAGCCATAACCATTGACATGGCAGGCATTAACAATCCCATAATTCTGTTAGCAATTAAATTGTTTTTAGTTAAATTTGTATTAGCTGTTTCAAACTTATTTTGTTGATATTCCTCAGCATCATAAGCTCTTACAACCCTTAAGCCAGTTAAATTTTCTCTTGTAACATCATTTAATTTATCTGTTAAAATTTGAATTTTTTTAAACCTAGGCATAACAACCGCCATAACAATGGCAATTAACACAAATAATGCTAAAATAGCAGCCCCAACACTTAAGCTTAAGATAACACTTGTATTCTTAATCTTCAAGATTGCCCATACTGCAGTAATAGGTGCGGCAATAAGCATTCTTAAGCTCATACCATAAGCCATTTGAACCTGTTGAATATCGTTTGTTGTACGAGTAATAAGAGATGCTGTTTCAAATTCGCTCATTTCCTCTAAGCTAAATGATTCAACCTTCTTAAATACCTCAAGGCGTAATCTTTTTGAAAAATGAGTTGCAATTCTTGTTGCAAGGAATCCAATACATATTGTACAACCAATATTTGCAAGACATATTAATATCATCTTACCACCAGTAGCCCAAATATCACGGGATGTTTTTGTTGGATCTATCATTTGAGTTATTATTTTAGAAGTATACTCTGGAAGCTTAAGGTCAAAATATACTTGACCAACTACAAAAGCAACTACTACACATGCAAAAAACCAATCTATCGGTCTAAATTTCTTTAATAATCTAAGCATATAATCCATCCTTTCTATATATTGCGATATAATTATAGCACTTCTTTTTACAATATCAAGAAAAATATTACACAAATGTGAAATCTTTTTTTGGATATTGTTGACAAAATAAAAATGTTCTCTTAAAATATTATTATGAAATAGGTGAGTTATATGCAAAATCAAGAAAAGTTGGATGAATTATTCAATATCGTTTCTATGATTGGGCCATTGTTTAAAAAAACATTTACGTTTGCTCAATCAATTGATGCCAATGATATTACAAAATTAGCTTTTAATCAAAAAATTTGTTTAGATCTTATTCATTTTTCGGGTGAGGCTTCAATGAGCTTTATATCAACTGCAATGGGTATTTCTCATCAGCAGGTTACAAGAGTCGTAAATGACCTTGTAAAATTAGGTCTTGTGGATAGAAAAAAGGATCAAAACAACAAAAGAATAATTCTAGCTTATGAAACCGAAAAAGGAAAAGAGCTTCATTTAAAGCTACATAGCTGCTTCAAAAAGAATTTCTATGAATATTTTAAGAATTATAGTGCAAAGGAAATTGATGAAATAATAAATCATATTACTGCACTAGGAAAGCTATTTAAATTAACTGAGACAAATGATTAAACGTCATTTGTTTTTTTATCACTTTATTTTAGTCTTTCATATAATATAATATGAATTCATATAATAATCGGGTCAAATTAAAGGATTTGCCTAAAAAACTAGCAAATGGTGTTGGAATCGGGATAATATCCCAATTCTTTGCGGATATTATTTTTACCACTGTAACCTCAAATATTGTTTTAGGAGATATTATAATTTCAGACGTTTCACTATATTATGGTGCAGCAAGTGCAGGGCTCATTACAGCTTACTTAGCACCGTTTTTAGATAAATTTGCAATCGTTCCATTTTCTGCTATCACTTTTGCATATGCTAATAACCTTGTAGATTCACTATCTAATGAAAATGATTTTTATATAGATGAGCAAAACATCGTTTTTGATATAATTGTAACTGAAATAGTTCTATTCTTATCTGATAGGACGGCTGTACCTGATTATTATAATCATTTATATGAAAGGAAATTTCATCAAAATCCACATTTAAATACAGATAAAACATCATTCGAATTTTTATTCATTTTAATGTTATCAAATTTGATTGGATTTTATGATTTTGGTTCAAAAAAAAATAAAGAAGATGCCTAATATGTTGGGTACCCAACAATATGACATCTTCATTTTATTTTATAAGTGTAGTTTTCTTTCTTTTATTTCTTGAGTACGGCCCTGGTTCCAAAATTGGGTACCTATATATCCACAAGTACGTCTTGCAACATTCATCTTCTTTTGATCACGATTCTTACAATTTGGACATTCCCATACAAGCTTATTATTCTTATCGGTTACAATTTGAATTTCACCTGTATATCCACATACCTGACAATAATCTGACTTAGTATTTAGTTCAGCGTACATAATATTATCATAAATATATTGCATCACTGAAATAACTGCCGGAATATTGTTTTGCATATTTGGAACCTCAACATAAGAGATAGCTCCTCCTGTTGATAAAGATTGGAATTTCGCTTCTTGCGATAATTTAGAAAATGCATCTATATCCTCAGTTACATGGATATGATAGCTATTAGTGATATAGTTTTTATCAGTTACACCTGGAATAATTCCAAATCTCTTTTGTAATGCTTTAGAGAACTTATATGTAGTACTTTCAAGTGGAGTACCATATGTTGAATATCCGATATTTTCAGCCTTCTTCCACTTATCACATTTATCGTTCATATATTGCATAATCTTAAGACCAAGCTCTTCACCCTCAGGTTCTGTTAGCTTTTTACCATTTAACTTATAAACAGTTTCCCATAATCCTGCATAGCCTAAAGAAATTGTTGAATATCCACCATAAAGTAGTTTATCAATTTTTTCGCCAGTCTTTAAACGAGCAAGTGCTCCATGTTGCCATAAAATAGGTGCTACATCAGAGGGTGTTCCACGAAGTCTTTCATGACGACATCTTAAGGCTTTATGGCATAGTTCAAGTCTTTCATCTAGAATTTGCCAGAATTCATCCATATCATGGGCACTACATGCCACGTCAACTAGATTTATAGTTACAACTCCTTGATTAAATCTTCCGTAAAATTTAGGATTACCATTTTCATCCTTCCAAACACTTAGGATACTTCTACAACCCATTGTAGGGAAGCAATTCCCTTCCTTAAGATTTTTCATAACCTTTTCTGAAATATAATCTGGAACCATTCTTTTGGCAGTACATTTTGCGGCAAGCTCAGTTAAATAGAAATACTTAGATCCTTCCTTAACATTGTCTTCCTCAAGAACATAGATAATTTTAGGGAATGCTGGTGTAATCCATACACCTTGTTCATTTCTGATACCCTTTGTTCTTTGAATTAGGGTTTCTTCAATAATCATCGCTAAATCATCACGTTCACGGTCATTTTTAGCTTCGTTTAAATATAGGAATTCCGTAATAAATGGAGCTTGTCCATTTGTTGTCATAAGAGTAACAACCTGATATTGAATAGTTTGAATACCTTTAACAATTTCCTTACGAAGTCTTCTTTCTACTATCTCATTAGCCTTAGCTTCATCTACATCAACACCAAGCTCCTTGTACTCCTCGGCTACCTCTTTTTTAATTTTTTGTCTTGAAATATCAACAAATGGTGCTAAATGAGCTAGAGATATTGATTGCCCACCATATTGACTAGATGCAACCTGGGCTATGATTTGAGTTGCGATATTGCAAGCTGTTGAAAATGAATGTGGTTTTTCAATCATAGTACCAGAAATAACTGTACCATTTTGTAGCATATCCTCAAGATTAACTAAATCACAGTTATGCATATGCTGTGCATAGTAATCACTATCATGGAAATGAATTAGTCCTTCTTCGTGGGCTTTAATAACATCCTCTGGTAGCAAGAATCTCTTGGTAATATCCTTTGAAACCTCACCGGCCATATAGTCTCTTTGAACACTATTTACAGTTGGATTCTTGTTAGAATTTTCTTGCTTAACCTCTTCATTTTCGCCTTCAATCAAGGTTAAAATATGATCATCTGTAGTATTTGACTTACGAATAAGCTCATGACGATAGCGATATGTAATATATGATTTAGCAACCTTATATGCCCCCTCACGCATTATTTCTTCCTCGACAAAGTCTTGAATTTCCTCAACACTTACTGCTCTTCCTAAGAAATTACACTTTGCCACAACGTTATCAACAATCTTCTTAACCTTAGATTGAGATAATCTTTCATCTCTATCATCAACTGATTCATTTGCCTTTTGAATAGCTTGCATAATTTTTATATCATTAAAATTTACTTCTTTTCCACTTCTTTTAATAACATTCATTTTCATATACCCCCTCATAAATCTACATTTTTCTTGCTTTAAGTAAGCTTATTATAGTATAATTATTTACGAGGAGACGTTGTTTTTCCAACGTAATTTAAAAAAATATGAATTACTTAAATCTTGCTAAGCACTCCGCATTCTTTAAAGACCTTGATCAAATGGATTTCAATGCTCTTTTAAGGTGCCTATCTATTAGAATCAAAAGCTATAAGGCCTTAGAAATAATTGAATATGAAGGCAATATTGCTAAAAATGCTTATCTTACTCTTGTAGGTAAAACGCGTACATCATTGATAGATGAAAACGGGAAGGCAATCCCTTGTCAAGATTACACCAAAGATATGATTTTTGGACTTGAATACGATGGGATAAAGGATAAAGCATATAAAGAGGAATTTTATGCAGTTGAAGATTCTGTTGTTCTTATATGTGACTTACATAAGCTTCTAAATCCTTGCGAAAACTTCTGCCCACGCCACAGAGCAATAGTAAAAAAATGTATTCAAGCATTGTCAAATTCAGCCACAAGCTCTAAGCTAAGAATTATAGAACTAGGTCAATCAAAAACAAGAGAAAAGGTTTTAACCTATCTTTCGAACAATTTACCTAAGGCGAATAAAGAATATCAAATACCTTACAACAGACAAGAACTAGCTGATTATTTAGGTGTTGAACGCAGCGCATTGTCAGCTTGCTTATCAGAGCTTAAAAGGGATGGCTTAATTGATTTCAACAAATCAACGTTTAAACGAATAAAATAAAAAAAAATATAAATAATAAAGGATGGTGAATAACATGTGTACTGCAGTAACATATGAAACGAAGGACTTTTATTTTGGACGAACCTTAGATTATGAGCATTCATATCATGAAGAAATAACAATAACTCCTAGAAATTATCCATTTACATTTCAAAACGGAGAAACTCTTAATAATCATTATGCCTTAATCGGGATGGCTTTTGTTGTAAACAATTTTCCTTTATATTATGACGCAACAAACGAAATGGGATTATCTATGGCAGGGCTAAATTTTGTTGGCAATGCGAAATATAGTTCTTTTCGTGAGGGCAAGGATAATATTGCTCAATATGAATTTATTGCATATATTTTATCGAGTTGTGCAACACTAGGTGAGGCTAAAGAAAAGCTTTCAAATATAAATATTTTAGATAAGCCTTTTAATGAGCAGCTCCCTGTTGCAAGTCTCCATTGGATTATAGCATCTAAGGATGGAGCTATTACTGTTGAGGTTATGGATGGAGTTGTGCATGTATATGACAATCCAGTTGGCGCATTAACAAATAATCCTCCATTTGACAAGCAATTATTTAACTTGAATAATTATCGTCATTTATCTAATGAAAATCCTAAAAACACTTTTTCAGATAAATTAAATCTTACTTCTTATAGTAGAGGAATGGGTGGAATAGGATTACCTGGTGATTTATCATCTTCTTCTCGTTTTGTAAGGGTATCTTATGTTAAAATGAATTCTATTTCAAATGACGATGAGGAGAGTAGCGTTAGTCAATTTTTCCATATCTTAAACTCTGTTGATCAACAAAGAGGATGTTGTAAACTCGATAACGGGGAATATGAAATAACAATATATACTTCTTGTTGTAATGCAACAAAAGGAATATATTATTATACAACTTATAATTGTCATCAAATAAATGCAGTAAATATGCATAATGAGAATTTAGATAGTGATTCACTTATTAAATATCCAATGATAGCAAACGAATCATTTAATAAACAAAATTAAAGTGCCTGATTTAGGACGATATAGGCCGTAACAAACAATCCACTAGTTATTTGGAATATGCCACCAGTCAAGATTGATGTACCAATACCAGTTCCTAATCCTGAAATTGCTCCGCTTACTAAACCAACTCCCGTTTCTTTAAAAACGTACTATGAATCTATATTACTCCAACCAAAATTAATTTCTTGTGATAAAACAATAGTAATTGCTCCTGCAACCACACCACCGATAACAGCTCCTATAATTGCCGTTAAAACAAAGAATGCCAGGTTCCCGTCTCCATCCGAATACATCACAGGAGTGATGGTTAAATAAGGACGGATTTTTCATTTTAATGATAAAGCCTCTCATTATTCAACAATAAATCGATAATGAATCTCTATCTTCTGCTTTATTATACCATCTTCTTTCTATTCCAATCATATCACGTTTCCAATTAATAAGCGATTATTTGTTTACAAAAAAATAAACAGAAACATTTAAAGTTTCTGTCTTAAAATTGTTATTTATTTATACGACATAATTCATATTATTTTAATTAATACACCAGTATTAATGCCGGAATAGTAGCTTATTTAAGAGAAATATTTGCGATTACTTCGATAGTATATCAGTGGGTATTCAAAATCTCCATCGAAACTTATCAACTTCCTACACATTCTTAACTATCATGCTATCATATTTAATTTATCTTAATCCAACATTTTTCTTTTAAAAATACTTTGATTGAC
>CAMEKY010000010.1 GCA_945921565.1 uncultured Clostridium sp.
GAAAAAGGTATTAAAGAATACAAATTAATAATATCTGATCGTGCATCATTAATAATGCCATATCACTTATTACTAGATGGTGCAATGGAAAATTTAAAAGGTGATCATAAGATTGGTACTACTAAAAAGGGTATTGGTCCATGCTATACTGATAAGGCTTCTCGTATTGGCTTAAGAGTTGGTGATTTGCTTGACCCTGATTTCTTTAAAACTCGCTTAAGTGAAGCATTAGAAATAAAAAACCTAGAGCTTAAAATGTATGGACTTGAACCACTTAATGTGGAAGATATTTATAATGAATATATGGGATATGCAGAAAAGCTTAAACCATATATTTGTGATACATCAGAGTTTTTAAATCAGGCAATTAAAGAAGATAAAAACATCTTATTTGAAGGAGCACAAGGAGTAATGCTATGCCTTGAGCATGGTACATACCCATATGTAACATCATCATCTCCATGTGCAGCATCTGTACCAATTAATACTGGTATTGCGCCTAAATATATTGATAATGTATTAGGTA
Source organism: uncultured Clostridium sp. (assembly GCA_945921565.1). GTDB lineage: Bacteria > Bacillota_I > Bacilli_A > Acholeplasmatales > Anaeroplasmataceae > CAG-307. The sequence continues at coordinate 527 of CAMEKY010000010.1, forward strand.
TATGCAAGGCTTATAACACACGTGTAGGTGGGGGTCCTTTCCCAACTGAAATTGAAGGAGACCTTGCTCACTTAATTCGTGAAAGAGGTCATGAATATGGTACAGTTACAAAGCGCCCACGTCGTGTGGGATATCTAGATTGTGTTGTGCTAAAGCATGCAGTTAAGGTATCAGGTATCACCAATTGGTCTTTAATGCTATTCGATGTTTTAACTGGAATTGATGAGCTTAAGGTTTGTACAAGCTATAAGCTAGATGGTAAGATTATTGATTATATGCCAGGTACATTATCAACATTTGAAAGATGTGAACCAGTATATGAAACATTACCCGGTTGGACTGAAGATATTACTCATGTTACTTCATTTGAAGAATTACCTTTAAATGCTAAAAATTATATTAGAAAGATTGAAGAGGTTACAGGTGTAGATGTAGCTATGTTCTCTGTTGGACCTGATCGTCTTCAAACTATAGTAATCAAGGAGGTCTTCTAATGAAGACCCCTTTAATTATTAGTGCCTGTTTTTTAGGACGTAATGTTAAATATAATGGTGGAAATAATCTTCTTCCTAATATAAAGGAACTAGAAGAATACTTTGAACTTATTCCAATTTGTCCTGAAACCGAAGGAGGATTAACTACACCAAGGAATCCTTCTGAGATTGCAGGAGATAAGGTTTTTAGTAATATAGGTGAAGATGTGACTGCTCAATTTAAAAAAGGAGCTAGTATTGCGCTAGAAAGAGCATTAAGCTCAGGTGCAAAATTAGCTTTATTGAAATCTAAAAGTCCAAGCTGTGGGAAAGGACTAGTTTATGATGGAACATTTTCGGGTTATCTTACTGAGGGTGACGGGATTACAGTGTCTTTACTAAAAAAACATGGGATTGTGATATATACAGAGCATGAAATAGATTCTTTATTAAATGAAATTGAATAAATTTATAGCAGGCCAGTTCACTATTTGAGCTGGTTTTAAAATATTATTATTCATTAATTTAACTTATAAATAGTATTGACAAATGGTATCAAAAGACATATATTATTTATAAGCAAAGCAATAGCAATGAATAAAATTTGTATAAGGTGCAAATGGCACGAATTTTGTTCGTTTATAATATGAAGGAGGGTTGTTAGAATGAAAAAAGTGTTAGGTGTTGTTTTACTTTGTTTAAATTTTGGAATATTCGCTTGTCGAGGGGAGCAGGATTTATCAATTAGACTAGCTTCAATATCAAACGATACGCAAGTGTCATCTCAATGGGCTATTAATAGAATTGGATTACCATATGCATGGGATGAACAAACGGGTTCAAATGAAGTTAGTGTTGCCATTATTGATTCAGGCATAGATTATACACATTTAGATTTGGCAGGCAATATTGATATTGATGAGTGTTATAATTTTTATGATGGAACACAAGGATCTACTACAATTATGGATCAAGCAGGTCATGGTACACATGTAGCAGGTATTATTGGAGCAGTTGGAAATAATGGTATTGGGGTAACTGGCACTTGTTGGGATGTAAATCTTATTTCGTATAAAGTTATGCAAGACTCTGAAAGTGTATTGAATTCTGGAATTCCTTCTGCTATTAATCGAGCAAGAGATAATTCAATACCAATTGTAAATATTTCTATAGAGTTTTCTGCTTTGCCAACTGGTATGTTAGAAGCTATAGAAAGCTACAGTGGACTAGTTGTTCTCGCTGCAGGTAATTATAATAACAATAGAGATGCCAATGCAATATATCAATCTTTAAGTGCACTTGATAACGTGATAATTGTAGGAGCTTTAGGAAGAGATAATTTGAAAACCAGCTGGTCTTCATATGGGCAACAGACGGTTGATTTGTTTGCACCAGGGGAAGATATATATAGTACTTATCCTCTTTCAGTGGATGTTGATGGACAATCATATTCTTATAGGAATATAAGTGGAACATCTATGGCTGCGCCTTTTGTAACGGGAGTGGCTGCATTAGTTCTATCACAACATCCTACATGGACAACTGCCCAAATAAAAGATAAGATTTTAAGTTCTGTAGAGCCAAATTCTTCTTTGAGTAGTTATTGTGTCACTGGCGGAGTATTAAATGCATATAAAGCTGTGCATAGTTGTCATGATTATACCTATTCATATCAGTGGATTAATACTACACGTCATAAAGCATTCTGTAGATGTGGCGAAAGCACGATGAAACCACATGTTGTACATGGAGGTGGAAATATTTGCTTAGAGTGCGGCGGAGAAGTATCTAAGGGTCTAGTTCAATGGTCTCTTAAGAGAAGTCTAGAATCGAATTCTATGGAAGAATATGTGATAATTCTAAATAATCAAGAATATTTGAGTTATTTGGAGCGTAATAATAACCAAAAGGAGGAATATTAATATGAAAATTAAGCATGTATTATTACTTACTGCTATATCATTTTGTTTGTTTTCGTGTAGTACTAAAACCGATGTTGATAAAACCAATACATTAGATGCTGACAAAACATATACATTAAAAGTTGTAGATAGCATTCTTAATCAAGAAGTTTTTTCTCAAAAATACGAAAAAGATACAGTGCTAGATTATAATACAATCGAGACTCAGATGAAGAATACAGACTCAATTAGAATGCTATATACTGATTCAAACCTAGCTACTAAATTTTCTGAAGTTACAATGAGCTCTGATAAAACAATATACTTGGGATTATATGAATACGCTGATGATTTAAAACTAGATTTGAAATATGAAAAAATGGAAGGCCACTATTTTACTAAGGTAACTGCTCAAGGTTTTTATACAACATATATAAATTCCAGTGTAAATACAGATTTATCTGATATAGTAGATGAAAGTAAATTTACAAGTGGACAATGCTTTACTAATTATGATGATTTAAATAGCATATTTGTAAGGGACTATGGTTTAAGTGAAATGATGGGAGAAGATTTATTTCAAAGCTATAATGTTGTAGTAGCTACTAAATATGCATATAGTTCAACTTATAAATATGCTCTTTATAGAAATTTAACTACTGATACAACTGCTGTAAATGTTGATATTCTTTTTACTGATAGCTACAGGGACTCAGCTTTCAGTGTAATAACAAAAACTGTAGATCTAATCTTAGTACCAAAGAGTATAAATTATGATATAAGTGGTTTATCATTTACAACAAATACAATTGAGTTTAATTAGAATTTAAAATAACAGATTTACATCATTCATATTTTACTTATAAAACACAAAATATAAATAAAAAAGCATGAAAACCCTTAAAAACGCAATTTGAAATCGTTTTCTAGCTTACTATACTAGCATTTGAGATTTTTTTATGTTAAGATATCAATGTATTTAAAATTTAAATGAAAATATATTTATTCTTGTATATAAGCTTTAATGTGGTAAGCAAGTTTCTACCCCATAACCGTAAATATTGGGACTACGAGAAAAGATAAGGCGTAAAGCGCCCTCTTTTTGCTTACACATAAAGTATGAGGTGTTTTATGAGTAAGTGTAAATTAAGAAAATTTAATATGAAACATACTCAAATATATGGGAAAACTATGCAATTGCGATAACTTTTTTGTTGTCGCAATTTTTTAATTTAAAAACGGAGGAATTAACATGGTTGGAGTTATAATGGGCTCAAAGAGTGATTATGAAGTGATGAAGGATGCGTGTGATATCTTAGATTTACTTGAAATAGAGTATGAGGTTAAGGTTGTATCAGCACATAGGACACCTAATTTACTTGTGTCATATGCCCAAGAAGCTGCACAAAGAAACATTGACTTGATTATTGCTGGTGCTGGAGGCGCTGCACATTTACCAGGAATGGTAGCGGCACTTACACATCTACCGGTCATTGGTGTTCCAGTAAAATCAAGAGCTTTATCAGGTATTGATTCACTTTTATCTATTGTTCAAATGCCTGGTGGAGTACCTGTTGGTACAATGGCTATCAACGGAGCTAAAAATGCAGGATTATATGCCGCGTCAATTTTAGCTATTCATGATGAGCGTATTAAGAAGAACCTAATTGCATATAGAGAGAAACAAACAAAGGATGTGCTTGAAATTGAACTCTAAAACTGTTGGAATCATCGGTGGTGGACAGCTTGGGATGATGTTAGCTGAAGCTTTGAAAAAATTAGGTGCTAAGGTGATTGCCTTAGATCCTAATAGTGAATGCTCAATCACTCATGTATGTGATTCATTCATTTGTGCACCATATGATGATTTAGATGCCTTAGAGCGTTTATGCGCCGCATCAGATGTAGTTACTTATGAATTTGAAAATATTAAAGGTAGTGATTTAAAGCTACTTAATGAAAAATATAATATTAAACAAGGAATTAAAAGCCTAATTGATAGTCAGGATCGTCTTATTGAAAAGGATAATGCGAGTAAGCATAGCTTAAAAACGGTTAAGTATTTTAAATGTAATACTGAGTCTGATTTGGATAATGCAATAGACACTTTAGGGCTTCCTTGTGTATATAAAACAAGAAGAGAAGGCTATGATGGTCATGGCCAGGTTGTAATTAAAACGATAGAAGATAAGGAGAAGGTAAAGCCTTATCTAGGACTAGATGGAATTGTTGAGGAATATTTAAAGTTTGATTATGAAGCCTCAGTTATTATGATTGGTGAGGGAGATAAGATAGTTGCACTTCCTGTTGGTCATAACATTCATAAGGATGGAATTCTTGATATTTGCGAGGTTCCGTTTAATATACCTAATGAAATGGCTGAAGCGATGAAGGCTAAGTCAATCGAATTTATGAAAAATGCAGGCTACAAAGGAATCCTATGTATTGAGTATTTTATTAAGGATAATGAATTTTACTTTAATGAAATGGCTCCACGTCCTCACAATAGTGGTCACTATTCAATTGAGGCCCTAAATTATAGTCAATATGATTTATTCGCAAGATACTTACTAGATTTAGATTATGAAGAACCTAAAATAATGCATAAGGCAATTATGAAAAATATTTTAGGAGTTGATTTAAAAAATGTTGATTATTATTTAAAATGTCCAAACAGCTATTTGCATATGTATTATAAAAAGGACGCAAAGCCACAAAGAAAAATGGGTCATATAACATTTTTAGATATGACGCTTGATGAGTTTTTACAAATTGAGAAAGGATTAGAATAATATGAATTATCGTGTTTATGTTGAAAAGAAGAAAGGATTTCAAGTAGAATCTTTAAGTCTTATGAATGACTTAAATAATAATCTTGGTCTTAATTTAAAAGGTCTTAGAATTATTAATGTTTATGATTTGTTTGGCTTTAAAAAGTCATTAGTTGAAAAGGCTAAGTATCGTGTATTTGGAGAAATAAGCACAGATACAGTGTTTGATACACTTTCTTTAGATAATTTAAAATATATTGCGATTGAATATTTACCAGGACAATTTGACCAAAGAGCGGACGCGGCAATTAGCTGCATTCACCTAATCAGTCCAGAAGCTAAAATTAAGGTTAAATCTTCTAAGATTATTATTCTTGATGGAGCTACAGATGAAGATGTTCTTCGTGCAAAGAACTATCTTATTAATCCGGTTGAATCAAGAGAAAAAGATCTTTCTATATTGGAGTATAACGATAATACAACACCTCTACCTGTTAAAACATTAAAGGGATTTAGAAAGCTTGATGAGAATGGTCTAAAGAGCTTAATTAGTGAAATGGGCCTTGCGATGAGCTATGATGATTTATTATGTGTTGTTGAATATTTCAATTCTTGTAAAAGAGATCCTAATGAAACAGAAATTAGAATTCTAGATACATATTGGTCAGATCACTGTCGTCATACAACATTTAATACTCACTTAGAGAATATTGAATTTGAGGATTCCTTCTTAACAGAAGAGCTTAAGAAGGCTTATGAATTATATTTAGATATGAAGCATGAGCTTAAGCGTGATAGTAAGCCAACTACTTTAATGGATATGGCTTGTATCGGCGCTAGATATTTAAGCAAAAAGGGATATTTAAAGGACCAAGAAAATTCTTCGGAAAATAATGCTTGTTCAATATTTGTTGATGTTGATAATGATGGAGTTAAAGAAAAATGGTTATTACAATTTAAAAATGAAACTCATAACCATCCAACAGAAATTGAACCATTTGGTGGAGCATCTACCTGCTTAGGTGGAGCAATTAGAGACCCACTTTCAGGAAGAAGCTATGTTTACCAAGCTATGCGTGTTACAGGTGCTGGAGATATCTTTAAAGAGGTTAAGGATACAATTAAGGGTAAGCTTCCTCAAAGAGTTATCTCAACAAAAGCTGCAGCTGGATATTCAAGCTACGGTAATCAAATTGGTCTTGCTACAACGCATGTTAAGGAAATCTTCCATAAGGGCTATGAAGCAAAGAGAATGGAAGTTGGTGCTGTAGTTGGTGCAGTTAAATATGAAAATGTCAGAAGAGAAGAACCAAAAGAGGGCGATGTAATCATTATGTTTGGTGGTAGAACTGGACGTGATGGTATTGGTGGTGCGACTGGTTCATCTAAGGAACACAATGTTAAATCTATTGAAACATGTTCATCAGAGGTTCAAAAGGGTAATGCCCCTGAGGAAAGAAAAATTGAAAGATTATTTGCTCGTCCTGAGGTAACTAAATTAATTAAAAAATCAAACGATTTTGGAGCTGGTGGTGTATCAGTAGCCATTGGTGAGCTTGCAGAAAGCCTTGATATTTATCTTGACCGCGTTCCCGTTAAATATAATGGATTAAATGTAACAGAGCTTGCGATTTCTGAATCACAAGAAAGAATGGCAGTATGTATTGAAAAGAAGGATATTGAAGAATTCTTAAAATATTGTAAGGAAGAAAACCTTGAAGCTACATATGTGGCAGATGTTACAAATTCAGCTAAGATGAATATGTACTATAAGGACAAGCTAGTAGCTTCACTTGATCGTAGCTTTATTGATAGTGCAGGTGCAATTCATAGAGCAAATGTAGTAGTTAACAAGGTAGAAGAAAAGAATCCATTTAAGCGTAATATTACAGGAAGTACACTTGAAGAAAAATTCTATAACAATTTAAGCGAAAAGAATGTTTTATCTCAAAAGGGTTTAGTTGAAATGTTTGACTCTACCATTGGTACATCAACAGTATTAATGCCTTATGGAGGTAAGTATCAAGCATCTGAAACTCAAGTATCATGCCAAAAACTACCAACAAGTGGCAGTACTAATACAGCGTCAATGATGGCATTTGGATATAATCCAGATATTTCAAGCTGGAGTCCATATCATGGCTCATTATATGCAGTAGTAGAAAGTGTTGCAAAGGTTGTAGCAGCTGGTGGTACTTATAAAACAATGCGTTTTTCTTATCAAGAATATTTTAAAAAGATGACAGATGCAAATTCTTATGGTTTACCATTTGCGGCATTACTTGGTGCAATTAAGGCTCAAGTAGAGCTTAAGCTTCCATCAATTGGTGGTAAGGATTCGATGTCAGGTACATATATTGATTTAAATGTACCTCCTACATTAGTTGCGTTTGGTATTACACCTGTTAAGGCTTCAAATGTAATTTCAACAGATTTCAAGGCACCTGGCAACTATATATATTTAGTAAATCCAGGATATACAAATACGTATGAGCCAGATTTAGCAAATGCCAAGGAGCTTTACAAGAAGGTAGAGCATGAGATTAAGGCTAAAAATATCATTAGTGGTTATGCACTTGGCTTTGGAGGCCTTGCAGAAGCACTTGCAAAGATGAGCTTTGGTAATAAGGTTGGTTTTGAGGTATTAGTTGATGAGGAATCATTATTTGATTTATCTTATGGTGCAATTTTAGTTGAATCTAAAAAGCCTCTTGATTTTGCAGAATGCTTAGGTCGTACATCTGATTGTGTAAAGATTAACGATACATTATTAGATATTGAAAAGATGTATAAGGCTAATACAACTAAGTTTGAAGAAATTTATAAGGCATCATCTGGTCTTGTTGCAGATGTACCTAACTATCCATCACTTCGTCGTCACGTAATTAAGTATCCATATGAAGCTCATACACCAGTAGTATATGTTCCAGCATTCCCTGGTACAAACTGTGACTTTGACACTATAAAGGCATTTAAGCGTGCTGGTGCGATAACAACAACCTCAGTATTTAGAAACTTAACTGAAGAAGATGTAAACAACTCAATTGATGAGATGGAAAAATATATTGATAATGCAGATATTTTAGTATTATCAGGTGGTTTTAGTGCAGGGGATGAACCAGATGGTTCTGCTAAATTTATTGCTAACGTATTAATGTCAGCTAAGGTTAGCGCTGCAATTAATCGTCTAATCAAACGTAAAGGTTTAATTCTTGGTATTTGTAATGGATTCCAGGCTTTAGTTAAATCAGGATTACTTCCTGATGCTAAATTAGGTAAGCTTACAAGTGATTCACCTACATTATTTAGAAATGATATTAATCGTCATATATCCCAAATGGTAAGAACTAGAGTTTCTTCAAACCGTTCACCTTGGTTAAGCTCATTCAAGGTTGGCGATGTTTACACAATTCCAGTATCACATGGAGAAGGAAAGTTCGTTGTAACTGAAGAGGATGCTAAGCGTTTATTTGAGCAAGGACAGGTTGCATTCCAATATGTTGATTATAATGATAATCCAACAATGACTTCACCAATGAATCCAAATGGCTCTAGCTATGCAATTGAAGGTATTATTTCGCGTAATGGTCAAATCTTAGGCAAGATGGGTCATACTGAAAGATATACAGATAATTTATATAAGAATATTTATGGAAATAAGAAGCAAGATATTTTCACAAATGCAGTTAAATATTTTACAAAATAATTAATAATTAAAGGAGAAATATATTATGGAAAAATTAGAAATGCTATATGAAGGAAAAGCAAAACAAATTTACAAGACTGAAGATGAAAATTTAATTATAATGCATTATAAGGATGATGCGACTGCATTCAACGGTATTAAAAAGGCTCAAATCGCTTCAAAGGGAATCTTAAATAATGAAATCACAAACATTATTTATAAGCGCTTAATTAAGGCAGGAATTCCTACACACTTCATTGAAAAGCTTAATGACCGTGATCAATTATGCAAGAAGGTTGATATTCTTCCTCTTGAAGTAATCGTTAGAAATGTAATTGCTGGTTCAATGGCAAAGCGTTTAAATATTGAAGAGGGTACAAAACCATCTAATGTTATTAAAGAGATTTGCTACAAGAATGATTCACTTGGAGATCCACTTATTAATGATGACCATGCGGTAGCACTTGGAGCTTGTACATATGAAGAGCTTCATACAGTATATGATTTAACAAACAAGATCAATGCGGAGCTTATTAAGATGTTTGATCAGATTAATATTACTTTAGTTGATTTTAAGATTGAATTTGGTAAGACTGCAGATGGTAAGATTGTTCTTGCAGATGAAATTTCTCCAGATACTTGCCGTTTATGGGATAAATCAACAAATGATAAGCTAGATAAGGATCGTTTCAGAAGAGATTTAGGAAAGGTTATCGAAGCATACGAGGAAATTTTAAGAAGATTAAATACATTAAAGGACTAAGGAGTAGCTATGGAAGATTTTGACTTAGGGCTTCATGAGGAATGTGGAGTTTTTGGTGTGTTTGGCGTTTCTGATGCTATGCAATTAACATACTATGCCCTTCATGCTCTTCAGCATCGTGGCCAAGAAGGGGCCGGAATTGTTACCGTAGATGAGAATTGTGAATTTCACCGTATTAAGGGATTAGGACTTGTTACTGAAGTGTTTAATGAAAGAAATTTAGCAACCTTGCCTGGTAATATGGCAATTGGTCATGTTAGATATGCAACTGCTGGTGGTGGAGGTATTGAAAATGTTCAACCATTTTTATTCCACCATCACAATGGTGATTTTGCGCTTGCGCATAATGGTAATATTGTAAATTCAAATGAATTAAAGCGTTTCTTAGAGGATCAAGGTAGTATTTTCCAATCAACATCTGATAGTGAAATACTTGCTCACCTTATTAAAAAGGAGCGTTTAGGAGAACAAAGAATAAAGGTTATTATTGAAGCGTTAAATAAGCTTGAGGGTGGCTTTGCATTTTTAATAATGACAGAAAATAGAATCTATTGTTGTAGGGATAAATATGGTTTACGACCTCTTTCAATCGGTACATTAAATGGTGGATATGTAGTCGCATCAGAAACATGTGCTTTTGAGGTACTTGGGGCTAAGTTTGTTAGGGATGTTGAACCAGGTGAAATCGTTGTAATTGATGCGGATGGGCTTCACAGCTATGACTATTCAAAATTTAAGCACCACAATATGTGCGCAATGGAATACATTTATTTCTCTCGCCCTGATAGTGATATTGAGGGTGTTAATGTCCACACATTCCGTAAGGAAACAGGAAAGCTTATGTATGAGGAATCACCAGTCGAGGCTGATGTAGTTGTCGGTGTTCCTGATTCATCCCTTTCAGCTGCTAGTGGTTATAGTGAAGCATCCGGTATCCCATATGAAATGGGTCTTGTTAAAAATAAATATATTGGACGAACATTTATTCAACCATCTCAAGAATTGCGTGAACAAGGAGTTAGAATGAAATTATCTCCTGTTACATCAATTGTTAAGGATAAAAGAGTTGTTCTTATTGATGACTCAATTGTTAGAGGTACAACAAGTAAAAGAATTATAAAAATGATTAAGGATGCAGGTGCAACTGAGGTACACGTTAGAATTGCATCTCCACAAATGAAAAATCCATGTTTTTATGGAGTAGATACTTCAACTTATGAAGAGCTTATTTGTGCTCGTCATACTAAGGATGAGGTAAGAGATATTATAGGTGCGGATAGCTTAGAGTTTTTATCAACTGAGGCTTTGTATAAAGCTGCAAAGAGATCTGAAATGTGCTGTGCATGCTTTACAGGACATTACCCAACTCAGTTATATACATCAATTGAAGAAGCTAATAAAGACAAAAAATTTTAGGAGGAAAAATATATGGGTTCAAAAGCGTATGGAAGCTCTGGAGTTGATCTAGAGGCCGGTTATGAGGCAGTAAGAAGATATAAGAAGCACGTTTTAAGTACTAACCGTAAGGGTTGTGTTTCTAATATCGGTTCATTCGGAGGAATGTTTGATCTTTCTATTTTAAATTATAAGGAGCCAATGCTAGTTTCTGGTACTGACGGTGTTGGTACTAAGCTTAAATTAGCATTTCAAATGGATAAGCACGATACCATCGGTATTGATGCAGTAGCAATGTGTGTTAATGATGTTTTAGCTCAAGGAGCTGAACCACTATTCTTTTTAGATTATGTAGCAGTTGGCCATGCTGATCCAGTTAAGCTTGAAAAAATCGTTAAAGGTGTTGCGGATGGATGTATCCAAGCTGGTTGTGCACTAATTGGTGGAGAAACAGCAGAAATGCCTGGAATGTACGCAGATGGCGAGTATGATATTGCTGGATTCACAACTGGTGTTGTTGAAAAATCAAAGCTAATTGATGGTACAAAGGTTTCAGCTGGAGATGTTTTATTAGGTATTGAATCTTCAGGTGTACATTCAAATGGATTCTCACTTGTAAGAAAGATAGTGGCTGATGCTAACTTAGACCTATTTAAGGTTTATGATGAGCTTGATTCTAGCAAGACTTTAGGTGAAGTATTACTTACTCCTACAAATATTTATTGTAAAGAAGTTAAAGAAGTTATCGATAATGTAGATGTTCATGGTGTAGCTCATATTACTGGTGGAGGATTTGATGAAAATATTCCACGTATCTTAAAGGATGACCAAGGTATTGAGGTAAAGGAAGGCTCTTGGCCAATTTTACCAGTATTTAAATTCTTAGAAAAATATGGTAAGGTTAATCACCGTGAAATGTTTAATATTTACAACATGGGTATTGGAATGGTACTTGCAATTAATGAGGCTGATGTAGAACGTGCCCAAAGTATTTTATCCTCACACGGACGTAAGTCTTATGTTATTGGTCATGTTACTTCAAAGCCAGGAGTTGAAATTAAATGAATCTAGCAGTATTCGCATCTGGAAGCGGTACTAATTTTAAAGCAATCGTAGATGCCACAAGAAATGGTGAAATTGAATTTGCAGAGGTTAAAATTTTAGTATGCGATAACAAGGATGCATATGTTATTAAAAGAGCAGAAGAGTACGGAATAGAAACTTTAGTTTTTAATCCTAAGGATTATAAAAAAAGAAGTGAATTTGAAGCGATAATTCTTAAAAGACTTCAAGAATTAGAAATTAATCTAATTTGTCTTGCTGGGTATATGCGTATTGTTGGAAAAACATTACTTGAGGCATATCCCGATAAAATAATTAATATTCATCCAGCCTTACTTCCATCATTTAAGGGTGCTCATGGAATAAAGGATGCATTCGATTATGGTGTTAAGGTATTTGGTGTAACTGTTCATTATGTATCTCCTGAATTAGATGGAGGTAGAATAATTGCCCAAAGAGGCTTTGAATATTATGGTTCATCAATTGATGAGGTAGAAGCTAAAATTCATGAAATTGAGCATGTCCTATATCCTGAAGCGATTAGGATGATTACAAGGAGACGTTAATATGAAAGCATTAATTAGTGTATCAAATAAAAATGGTGTTGTAGAATTTGCTAAAAATCTAGTAGAGCTTGGCTTTGAAATTATTTCAACAAGCGGTACAATGAAGGCTTTAAGAGAAGCTGGATTAAGGGTTACAAATATTTCTGATGTAACTGGATTTCCTGAAATTTGTGATGGTAGAGTAAAAACTCTACATCCAAATGTTCATGGTGCATTACTTGCAAGAAGAGATGATGAATCTCATGTTGCACAGCTTAAGGAAAACAATATTGAATTTATTGATTTAGTATGTGTTAATCTTTATCCTTTTAGAGAAACAATTGCCAAAGAAGGCGTTACAATGGAGGATGCAATTGAAAACATCGACATTGGTGGTCCTTCAATGCTAAGAAGTGCAGCTAAAAATTATGCATCAGTGACTGTTGTATGTGATCCTGCTGATTACAATCAAGTTATCGAAGAAATTAAAGAAAACGGAAATACATTACTTGAAACAAGATTCAAGCTATCTGCTAAAGCTTATACTCATACAGCCTCATACGATATGGCTATATCTGATTTTATGCGTCATAATGCAGGCCTTGATCCAGTTCTTCATATTGAAGCTCCACTTGTTCAAGGCTTAAGATATGGAGAAAACCCTCATCAAAGTGCAGCATTCTATAGCTTAAATCCAACCACATATAGCTTAGCAAATGCAGTTCAAATTCAAGGAAAAGAATTATCTTACAATAACATTCAAGATGCTAACGCAGCATTAATGATTGTAAGAGAATTTGATCCAGAAATTCCATTTGCAGTAGGCTTAAAGCATATGAATCCATGTGGTGCAGCTTGTGGTACTGATTTATGTGATGCATGGACAAAGGCTTATTTAGCAGACCCAACATCAATCTATGGTGGTATTGTAGCTACAAATCAAATTATAGACAAAAAGGCTGCTAAATTAATGAAATATACAATCCCAACAAATGGAGAAGATAAAACACCATTATTCCTAGAGGTCGTACTTGCTCCTTCATTTACAGATGAGGCTAAGGCAGAATTTGCAAAGAGAAAGAATGTAAGATTAATCGAATACAAGATTGGTCCTGTTGTAAAAACTCCTCAATACGTTAGTGTTAATGGTGGAATTTTAGTTCAAGACCAAGATACTGAAATGGTTAGCGTATCTTCTGATATGTGTGTTACAAACGTAAAGCCATCTAAGGAATTACTTAGCGATATGCAATTTGGTATGAAGATTGTTAAGCATGTTAAATCAAATGCTATCGTTGTTGTAAAAGATGGTGTAACACTTGGAGTTGGTGCTGGCCAAATGAATCGTGTTGGTTCTGCTAACATTGCTTTAGAGGAAGCTAAAGCCAAAGGATATACTGATGGCTTAGTTTTAGCCTCTGATGGTTTCTTACCATTTGGTGATACAGTAAAATTAGCTGCTTCTTATGGTGTATCTGCAATAGTTCAACCTGGTGGCTCTATTCGTGACGAAGAGTCAATCGAAGTAGCAAACGAGAAGGGAATTTGCATGCTATTTACTGGTATGCGTCATTTTAAACACTAATGAAGGTTTTAGTTATTGGTGCTGGTGGTAGATGTCACGCTATTATCCACGCGCTTAGCAAATCAAAGAAGGTTACAAAAATATATAGTGCGCCAGGTAATGCAGGAATTGCAGCCTTGGCGACTACCCTAAATATAAAAGAAACAGAAGTAGACAAGCTATTAGAATTTGCTTTATCAAATCAAATCGATTTAACAGTTGTTGGTCCAGAGGCTGCTTTAGAAAAAGGAATAGTTGATGCCTTCCAAGCTAAAGGATTAAAGATTTTTGGTCCAACAAAGGCTGCAGCCAAAATAGAAACAAGTAAGGCTTATGCTAAATACATTATGGATAAATATAATATTCCAACAGCTTCATATAAAACTTTTTCAAATTATGAAGAAGCAGTTGAATATGTTAAAAATATTTCATATCCTACAGTATTAAAGTATGATGGACTTGCGGCAGGAAAAGGTGTTGTAATTGCCCAAAACTATGAAGAAGCAAAATCAACTCTATACGATATGCTTGTTGATGCTGAATTTGGTACATCTTCAGTTGTAATTGAGGAGTATTTAACAGGTCCTGAATTTTCATTTATGTGCTTTGTAGATAATGAGAAGGTTTATCCTATGCAGGTTTCTCAGGATCACAAAAGAGCTTATGATAATGACTTAGGTCCAAACACCGGGGGTATGGGTGCATATAGTGAGGTGCCAATCATTACTGATTTAGATAAAGCATATGCTTTAGAATATATTATGAAGCCAACAGCTTTAGGCCTTGTTAAGGAAGGATGCCCATTTAAGGGTGTCTTATATGGCGGACTAATGAAAACTCCAAATGGTATTAAGGTGATTGAATTTAATGCTAGATTTGGAGATCCAGAAACAGAAGTTGTTCTTCCTAAGTTAAAAAGTGATATATATGATGTTTTTTGTGATATAATAGATGGAAATAAGGTCAATTTAGAGTGGGACACAGATTATTATTTAGGTATTGTAATGGCTAGTAAGGGCTATCCGAGACAATACCAAAAGGGTTATGTGATTAAAAACTTAGATAAAGTTGATGCTTTGGTTTATCATATGGGAACTGCATTTAACAATAATAAGGAGTACATAACTAATGGTGGACGTGTGTTAATGGTAGTAGGTCATGGAGCTACTTTAGATGAGGCTAAAGAGAAGGCGCTAGCTGCTGTTAAACAAATTGACTGCGAAAATTTATTTTACAGAAGTGACATTGGTCATTGGTCACTATAAGGAGGAATATTATGGCAAGTATTATAAGTGGTAAAGAGTTATCAAAAAATATTAAGGATAAACTAAAGGAAGAAATTGTTTATTACAAGAGAGTGTATAAAAGATTACCGCAGCTTGTCGTAATTTTAGTAGGAGATGATCCTGCGTCTGAGTCTTATGTAAAAGGCAAAGAAAAGGCTTCTTTAGAAATTGGCATGTTAAATAAAACTATTGTATTACCAAAGGATATTTCTGAAGAAAAGCTTTTAAATCAAATAGATATTTTAAATGAAGATGATACGGTAGATGGTATTTTAGTTCAATTACCACTGCCTAAGCATATTAATAAAGATCACGTGTTAGATAGGATTGACCCATCAAAGGATGTAGATGGTTTTCACTATGCAAATGTTGCAAGCCTATGGCAAAGAAGAAAGGGTATGATTCCTTGTACACCAAGAGGAATTATTACGCTTTTAGAATCTGCAAATATAAATGTGCAGGGCAAGCATGCAGTAGTAATGGGAAGATCTTCTTTAGTAGGACTTCCGGTTTCTAAACTACTTCTTGATAAGGACGCAACAGTAACAATTGTTCATTCGAAAACCGAAAATATGAAGGAAATAACTAAGCAAGCGGATATTTTAATAGTCGCTGTAGGTAAACCAAAGCTTGTTACAGGCGATTATATTAAAGAAGGTGCTGTAGTTATTGATGTAGGTGTTAATCGTGATCCTCAAACAAAAAAATTATGTGGCGATTGTGATTTTGAATCTTGTGAGCCAAAGGCATCATACATTACCAAAGTTCCTGGTGGTGTAGGTCCTATGACTATTTGTTGCTTGATGCAAAATACAATTGAGGCTTATTTGAATCATATGGAGGAATAAAAATGATTGAACGTTATAGTCGTAAGTGTATGCGTGATATTTGGACAGAAGAGTCTAAATTTAATGCATATTTACAAGTTGAATTAGTAAACGCTAAGGCTTGGTCAGAGTTAGGCGTTGTACCTAAGGAGGACCTTCCAAAGCTTGATAAGGCAACTTTTACCGTTGATAGAATAAAGGAAATTGAATTACAAACTAAGCATGATGTTGTAGCTTTTACAAGAACAGTATCAGAATCACTTGGTGATGAGAAGAAATGGATTCACTATGGTCTTACATCAACAGATGTAGTAGATACAGCTAATGCTGTCTTAATTAAGCAAGCAAACAAAATATTAAGAGATGATATTGTTGAATTAATTGAAGTACTTAAGAAAAGAGCATTAGAATTCAAGAATACTCCTTGTATAGGTAGAACTCATGGAATTCATGCAGATATTACTTCATTTGGTCTTAAGTGGGCTTTATGGTATTCAGATATGCAAAGAAACCTTAAGCGCTTTGATGAGGTATGTGAAGAGATTGAAGTTGGAAAACTATCAGGTGCAGTTGGAAATTTCTGTAACATTCCACCATTCATTGAAGAATATGTTTGTAAAGAATTAGGAATAAATAACGCTCCTATTTCTACCCAGGTTATTCAACGCGACCGTCATGCTCATTATATGGCAGTTTTAGCTCTTATTGCATCTGAACTTGAGAAGATGGCATTTGAGGTTAGAAATCTTCAAAGGACCGAGGTTCATGAAGCTGAGGAAGCCTTCAGTAAGGGTCAAAAGGGATCATCTGCAATGCCTCATAAGCGTAATCCAATTTCCAGTGAAAATATTTGCGGATGCGCAAGAGTAATTCGTGGCTATATGCAAACATTCTATGAAAATATTGCACTTTGGCATGAAAGAGATATTTCCCACTCTTCTACAGAAAGAATTATTTTACCAGATGCGACATGCTTACTTGACTATATGCTAAATCGTTTTAAGGGTGTTCTTGAGAATCTAGTAGTATACCCAGAGAAGATGAAGGCAGATATTTATATGACAAACAAGGTAATATTTGCGCAAAGAGTACTTTATGCCTTAATTTCTAAGGGATTAGTAAGAGAGACTGCATATGATACAGTTCAACCAATAGCTATGGAAGCCTATAATAATAATCTTGATTATCAAGAATTACTAAAGAAAAATGAAAATGTTACAAAGTATTTATCTAATGAAGAAATAGATTCATGCTTCACTTTAGATTATTACTTTAAAGAAGTTGGATATATTTATAAACGTTTAGGATTGGAGGATTAATTATGTCTAAATTTGATGAAATTCGTACAGGGCTAACTTTTGATGACGTTTTACTAGTTCCTCAAAAGTCAAATGTTTTACCAAGTGAAGTATCTTTAAAAACCCATTTAACAAAGAATATTGAGCTAAACATTCCTATTGTTTCAGCCGCAATGGATACTGTAACAGAGTCAGAACTAGCAATTGCCATCGCAAGAGAGGGTGGACTTGGATTTATTCATAAGAATATGTCAATTGAAGCTCAAGCACGTGAGGTTGATATTGTTAAAAGAAATGAAGCTGGTATGATTACAAACCCTGTTACTTTAACAGCAGATAAGACTACTAAGGATGCATTTGAGATTATGTCTTTATACCATGTATCTGGACTTCCAATTGTTGATGAGGCGGGAGTACTTGTTGGTATTTTAACTTCAAGAGATTTAAAATATCTTACTCCTGATGATACCAAGATTAAAGAGGTTATGACAAGAGAGCGTCTTGTAACAGCTAAGGAAGGAACTACACTTGAGCAAGCAAGTGAAATTCTTTGGTCTAACCGTATTGAAAAATTACCAATCGTTGATAAAAACAATCGCTTAATTGGACTTATAACAACTAAGGATATTGATAACGTTAAAAATTATCCAAACGCATGTAAGGACTCAAAAGGTCGTTTACGCTGTGGTGCAGCAGTTGGTATTGGCGCAGATATGATGAATCGTGTCGATGCTCTTGTAGCCGCAGGAGTTGATGTTATTACAATTGATTCTGCCCATGGACATTCGGAAAATGTAATAAATGCGGTTAAGAAGATTAGAGCTAAGTATCCAGATTTGGATTTAGTTGCTGGTAACATTGTTACAGCCGAGGCTGCTAAAGAATTAATTGATGCAGGTGTTAATACTGTAAAAGTTGGTATTGGTCCTGGTTCAATTTGTACAACAAGAGTTGTAGCTGGTGTTGGTGTGCCTCAAATTACAGCTGTTAATGATGTTTATGAATATGCAAAAACACGTGGTTGTTGCGTTATTGCCGATGGTGGTATAAAGCTATCAGGAGATGTTGTTAAAGCTTTAGCTGCTGGTGGAGACTGTGTAATGCTAGGTTCACTACTTGCGGGCTGTAGCGAAGCTCCAGGTGAGGAAATTGTATTTAATGGACGTCGCTTCAAATCATATGTAGGTATGGGAAGCTTAGCAGCTATGAAGCGAGGTTCTGCTGATAGATATTTCCAAAAGAAGGATACAACATCTAAAAAGCTTGTACCAGAGGGTATTGAGGGACGTGTTGCATATAAGGGACCTGTTAGTGATACAATTTATCAATTATGCGGTGGTATTAGAGCAGGTATGGGATATTGTGGAGCTGAAACAGTTCCAATGCTAAAAGAGGTTTCTAAGTTTATTCGTATTACAAATGCTGGATTAAGAGAATCTCATCCTCATGATGTTGAAATTACTGTAGAAGCACCAAACTATTCTAAATAGGAGTTTATATGAGTGATAAAATAATAGTATTAGATTTTGGTTCACAATATAATCAATTAATCGCAAGACGTATAAGAGAAATGGGTGTTTATAGCGCCCTATTACCTCATACAACTTCTGCTGAAAAAATCAAAAATATGGAAGGTGTTAAGGGTATTGTATTCTCTGGTGGACCTAAATCAGTATATGATAATGACGCATTCAAATGCGATGAGGAAATATTCAATTTGGGATTACCTATTTTAGGTATTTGTTACGGAATGCAGCTATGTGCTCACACATTTGGTGGTCAAATTGCAGATAGTAGCACTAAAGAATACGGAAGAATGGAAATTGAGGTAGATAATACTTCTTTACTATTTAAGGACTTAAGTCAAAAGGAAGAAGTATGGATGAGCCATGGTGACCATGTAAGTGAATTACCAAAGGGATTTAAACTACTTGCCAAAACATCAAATAATTTAGTAGCTTCCATTGCATGCGAAGAAAAAAAGATTTACTGTGTACAATTCCATCCAGAGGTAAGACATACTGTAAATGGTAATAAAATGATTTCTAATTTCGTATTTGAAATTTGTAAGGCCCAAAGTAATTGGTCAATGAAAAACTACCTTGATATGCAAATTGAAGAAATTAGAAAGACAGTCGGAGACAAAAAGGTTCTTTGTGGACTTTCTGGTGGAGTTGATTCAACAGTAGTTGCAGTACTTTTACATAAGGCTATTGGTAAGCAATTAACATGTATGTTTATTGATCATGGTCTACTTAGACAAAACGAAGCTGATGAGGTTATGGCAGCTTGTTCTAAGTTTGATATGAATGTCATTAAAATTGATGCTAAAGAAAGATTCTTATCAAAGCTTGCGGGCGTAACAGAGCCTGAAAAGAAAAGAAAAATCATTGGTAATGAATTCGTATATTGTTTCGACGAGGAATCAAAGAAGCTTGGTGAATTTGACTTCTTGGCTCAAGGAACGCTATATACAGACGTCATCGAATCAGGTACAGCTACAGCTCAAACGATTAAATCTCACCATAATGTTGGTGGACTTCCTAAGGATATGAAGTTTAAGCTAATCGAACCTCTTAACGTTTTATTTAAGGATGAGGTTAGAGCATTAGGTCTTGAAATGGGACTACCATATGAAATAGTATGGCGTCAACCATTCCCAGGTCCAGGTCTTGCAATCAGAATTATTGGAGATATTACTGAAGAAAAGCTTGAAATCGTTCGTAAGAGTGATGCAATTCTTCGTGAGGAAATTGCAAGAGCAGGTCTTCAGAAGGATATATGGCAATACTTTACAGCACTTACAAATATGAGAAGTGTTGGTGTTATGGGTGATGGAAGAACATATAATTATGCTATTGCGATTAGAGCTGTTACATCTATCGATGGAATGACGGCTGACTGGGCTCGTATTCCATATGATGTTCTTGATATCATTTCAAGAAGAATTGTAAATGAGGTTCAAGGTGTAAACCGTGTACTACTTGATTGTACATCTAAACCACCTGCAACAATTGAATTTGAATAATCATTATATAATTAATAACAAATTATTCTGTTCATGTTTTTAATAAATAAAAAGGCAAAAAAGGTTGTAGTGATGCAGTTTTTTGCCTTTATTTTATTTTATAAAGATTAAAGTTTATAGAACATTATCTAGAATAAATATAGAAAAAAGGTTTATTATATTAAATAAATCTATGTATTAATTTATCCAAAAAACTCTTATAAGAAGATGATAACATCCTTGTCAAACTACCATTGCAATGGTATAATAATGTCGGAGATGATAAAATGAAGAACGAGATTATTATATACCATGGTTCTGAAAATATTATTAAAATACCAGAATATGGAAAAGGAAAAGCGTATAATGATTATGGACTTGGATTTTATTGTACGGAATATATAGAATTAGCTAAAGAATGGGCTTGTAGCGAATTACATAGTGGATATGCAAATAAGTATTTATTAGATATGACTGATTTAAAGGTGCTAGATTTAAATAGTAAGGAGTATTGTATACTTCATTGGATTTCAATTCTATTAGAAAATAGAAAATTTACTTTAGACAACGATTTTGGAATCACTGCTAAAGAATATTTATTAAAGAATTTTAAAGTTATTACAAAAGGATATGATATTATTAAAGGGTATCGCGCTGATGATTCATATTTTTCATTTGCAAATGATTTTTTGCAAAATAGTATATCAGTAAGAAGATTATCTCAGGTAATGAAATTAGGTAGTCTAGGTAACCAAATAGTTTTAATATCCAAAAAAGCATTTTCTAAAATAAAATATATAGGTTGCGAAGAAGCTCAAAAAACAATCTATTATCCGCTTAAGAAAAAAAGAGACGAGCTTGCTAGATTATCATATTTATTAAATAAAAAAGGGGATACATTTAATATGGATGATATTTATATGATAGACATTATGAGAGGAGATATTAAGCCAAATGATCCACGCTTACAATGAATTATATCTTAATACAGTTATGCATAATTTGGCAGAGTTATTTGATATCGCAATTAACGCTTTATTACTTGACCCAGATGAATTTGCAATGAAGTTCGCGGATTCAATAGTATCGAGGGAAATAGAGAGTGCATCTCCTAATATGTTAGCTGGTAAATCTGCTACAGAAATGATGATGTTAATACTAAATAAGGATATAGAATACACTACATATCCTATTTATAAAAGTGAAGAATATTGGGCTGGATGGATACTCGCAAAAGCTCAATGGTATTTAAATAAATCATTTAAAGAAATTCTTCTTTTAATGCCATTTTCTAAAATTGTAGCTTTATATTATCCATTACATGAAGCTTCTGAAATGAAAACAATAGAAATGATTTCAAATATGTTTCCAAAAACATCAACATTAAAAACGCTAAGAACAAATAGAAAATTAACTCAAGAAGAATTATCTTTGTTAAGTGGTGTCAATTTAAGAACAATAAAATCTTATGAACAATGCGAAAATGACATATTAAAAGCTCAAGGTGAAACGCTATTGAAGCTTGCTAAAACACTAGATTGTTCTGTAGAAGACTTATTAAAATAAGTTTACAATTAATATCCAATAATTAATATGGAAAAATATATTCTGTTATGTTTTTAATACACTTGAAGATGACTTTAAATAACAAGTTGTCTTTTTGCGTTTTCTTGTGAATAAGACGATAATAAATCATTGGTTTTTATGATTTTTTCGATATGCACGAGGAGAGGGAAGTCACCCCGTTTTATTTTGAACTATTTACCAAAGTGAAAATGACAAAGAATATAATAATTATGTACAATTTGATTTTAGATAATAATTAACATAATTAAGTTTTCATATATTATAGGTATAATAGCATTGAAAAACGAACATAATTATGCTATAATTATGTCAAAAGAAAGAGGGTGCTGTTATGCAAATAATTCCAATTAAAGATTTAAGAGATACA